>CAZQIJ010000284.1:0-6378 GCA_964592955.1 uncultured Anaerolineaceae bacterium | reverse complement strand
TGTGCCCGCCATCATCCTGTGTGCCATCATCGTGGGCCACAATGCCAGCACCTACCTGGCTGCGGCCAGCATCGTCGCTGTCACCCTCATGCTGCTGCACAGCATCACCATCCCAGACCCGCTCATCGCCGTAAATCGCACGGTTTTCGACCGCACCGCATTCAATAACTGGGGGCTGTTCGTCATCACCTATATGATCACCGGCCTGCTGATGCTGTACTCCGGGCGAACACTCCGCCAGCTCATCAGCCGCCTGCAATCCCGCGAACACGAGCTGGCCAGCCACAACGCCGCGCTGGAAGCCGAAGTGCAGGCGAAACAGCGCCTTACCGTTCAGCTTCGCGCCAGCGAACAGCAGTTTCGCACCCTTACGGAAAACCTGCGCGTGGGCGTGTATATGCTTCAGTGTGCGGGTGACGCCGACCATCCACAACTGCTCTATGTGAACCCCAGCCTTGCGGCAACGCTGGGCTATACCCTGGACGAACTGACGCGCGCGTTCGAAGCGTACAGGCTCGTCCATGAGGATGACCTGCAGCAGGCCACCACCCGCGTGCAGGACGCTTTCGCAGGCCGGGAGTATGCCAACCCGGTCGTGCTGCGCATCCGGCGCAAGGATGGCGTGGTGGTGGAGATGGAATTCAACGACATCGTCACCGATTTTGAAGGTCGCCCGGCCATCCTGGGGAGCGCGGTGGATATTACCGCCAGGCGGCAGGCGGAGGAGGTGCGCGTGGCGCTGGAGGTGGAACGGCAGCGCGTGGCATTTCTGCACGAGTTCATCGGCAATATGACCCACGATCTGAAGACGCCGCTGGCCGTCATCAACACCAGCCTTGCCCTGCACGAGCGCAGCGCCGTGCCGGAATACCAGGTCGCGCAGCACCGCAAGATCCAGGAACAGGTGGTCATCCTCACCCGCATGATTGACGACATCCTCACCGTCGCGCGGCTGGACAGCGGCTCTTCTTCCCCGGTGCAGCCGGTAGACCTGAACGCCATCATCGCACACGCCCACGCGCAGCTCCGTGAACGTGCCGAACACAAGGCGCTCTCTCTGGCTGTGACGGCGGGCAGTGTGCCGCCCCTCACCGGCCACCCGGACCAGATCTACCGCCTGGTGATGAACCTGCTGGAAAACGCCGTCATCTATACCCCGCACGAGGGCAGCATCGTGGTGCGCACCTACGCCAGCGAGGGCACGGTGGCGCTGGAAGTGCGCGATACCGGCATCGGCATCAGCCCTGCCGACCTGCCGCGCATCTTCGAGCGATTCTTCCGGGCAGATAACGCGCGCAGCATCCCCGGCGGCACCGGGTTGGGGCTGGCCATCGTGCAGCGCATCGTCACCAACCATCGCGGCAGCATTGAGGTGGAGAGCGTGCCGGGCAGGGGGACATCCTTCCGGGTGCTGCTGCCGCTCAGCCACAACGGATCCGGCGCGGTGGGGTAGGGCGGCGCTGCCGCCCTCAACCGCCCTGGGTGGCCACCAGCACCAGCACCGCCACCAGCACCACCACCAGCACCACGATCACCGCCCCCACCACCACCAGGCTGCGGTCTACACCCGGCTTGACCTGCTTATAGATCCCGGTGTAGTAGCCCCGGCTGGTTTCCAGGAAGGCTTGTTCCAGCGCGCTGAGCTTCGCCTTGGTGCGCTTCGCCCAGTCATCAAATTCGTGCAGGCGAATATCGCGCAGCAGGAAGGCCGGGTCGCGCTGCGCCCGGTCCCAGTCCGCCGCCGCAGACGAAAGGCTGCGCTGCATACGCACGTCGTCGCGGCGTTCCTGCATCCAACTGCGAAGCTGGCCCCAGTGCCGGATCAGCGCCTCGTGCGCGATTTCGATGGTGGGTTCGCGCGTCATCGGGTCGCGGTCAAAGCTCAGCAGGCGATACTTGCCAAAGCGGTCCAGCACCGTTTGCAGCGCGACCGCCTCAGAGATACTGCCGACCAGCTCGCGCCAGGTGGCACGGCGGCGCGCGTCTTCTGTGCCCACCCGCAGCGTGACGAGATGCTCGAACAGGTCGCGCGTGACAGCGCGTTGGGTGGCATCCATGCCGCTGTAGATCTCGTCTGCACGGCGCGCCACAGCCCCGGTAACGCCGCCGCTCACCTCATAGGCGCGCATGGTGAGGGTGTTGTCTTCGCGCGCATCATACAGCTCGCTAAGCACGTGCTGCAGCAGCGGCAGGCCGCCCGGCTCGCTGCGCACATCCTGGATGAGCGCCAGCAGCAGGCGCGGCTCCAGCTCGATGTTGGCGCGGTCTGCCGGGCGCATAATGGCGCTTTCCAGTTCGTTGTACGTCAGCGGCCGGATGTGCTCTGCACGCGCGCTCAGCAGGTCATTGAACGGCGCATAGGCCATCAGCCGCTCATAAAAATCTGCGCGCAGCGTGATGATGACGCGCACGTGGCTGTCTGGCGCGGTCACTGCCGTGTGCAGCAGGTTAAGGGTCTGGGTGCGCACGTCTGCATCCGCCGTCAGCGTGATGATCTCTTCAAACTGGTCGATCACCAGCAGCACCTGGGTGCCGCTGGGCAGGATCTCGTTGAGGATCCCGCTGAGGTCGCCTTGTTCCAGCCGCTGGCGCACGTTGGCCGGTGTGCTGCTGGCGATGCGGCTAAGCCCGGCTTCCAGTTCGGTCAGCGGATCAGACCCCGGCACCATCTCCACAATGTACCAGCGGGCAGATCCGCGCACCGCCCCGCGCCGCAGCGCCGGAACAAGACCCGCCATCACCACCGACGACTTGCCGCTGCCGCTGGGGCCCACCACCGCCAGAAAGCGCGCCAGCGGGCTGTGCTCTGCCATGCGTTCGGCCAGTTTCGCCACCAGCGCCTCGCGCCCGAAGAAGTCTGCCGCGTCTGCTTCCTGGAACGGGCGCAGCCCTTTGTAGGGGTTGAAGGTAACGCGCGGCACCTCCACCGTGATTTCTTCCGGCAGTTCCGGCCTCAGGGCGCGGCGCAGCGCGCGGGCGAATTCTTCCGCGTCTGCATAGCGATTCATCGGATCCTTGTCTGTCGCTTTTTGCAGCACCTCGTTCACCGCTTCCGGCACCACCGTCGTGGGCAGCAGCGGCAGCGGCTCCTGAAGCTGCATAATGAACATCTCTGCCGTGCCCACCAGCGGGAACGGGTGCTCGTGCGCCAGCAGCTCATACACGATAATCCCCAGGCTGTAGAGGTCACTGCGCGCCGTGATCGGCTCCAGCGTGATCTGCTCTGGAGACATATAGCCCGGCGAGCCGGAAATCGTGCCTTCTTCGTCCAGCAGGTCTTCTTCTATGGGAACGCCTTCGCGCGCCAGGACCTTGGCTATGCCGAAATCCGTCAGGTAGGCGCTGCCATCTTCGTCCAGCAGGATGTTATCCGGCTTCAGGTCACAGTGAATCACCCCCGCGCGGTGTGCGATGGAAAGCGCGTCTGCGAGCTGGTCCAGCAGCCGCACAGAGCGCTCCAGCGTGAACCGCTCCGTTTTCATCGCGGTGCGCAGGCTGCCGCCGCGCAGCAGCCGCATGATCAGAAACGCCCCGTCCGGGTCGCGCCAGAAGTCATACAGCGGCACGATGAACGGGTGTTCCAGCCGGGCGATGAGCTGCGCCTCGGCCTCAAACTGGCGGATAAACTGGGGTTGGTTGGCGTAGATGGGCAGAATAACCTTAACGGCCACTTCTCGCCCAAACGTCGGTTGATAGGCGCGGTAAACGGCCCCAAAAGCCCCCGCGCCGATGCGCTGCCGCACCTCGATGCCTCTGATCACACGCCCTGTAAGATCGGCCATGAATTCTGCCCCGGTACTAGTGCAAGGTCAGGGTAAAGGAATTGAAAGACGCTGAACCTGCTGAAGATGCTGACAATGATGAAACAAGATGAAACAGGATGAAAGATGAAAAACCACAGTTGGCGAACCGGGCCTGCGCAGCGGTTGGGCGACGCCACACCCAGGCACGTCTCCGCCCCGCCCTCACACGCCCCCGGCTCACACAGCATGTCGCGCTCAGTATAAGTGAATGTCATCCGTTGTGTGCGCTTTCGACCTCCAGACCACACCCGCGCGGTCCGGCTTCCCAGGGCCAGCGTCTGCGCTGCCCCGTCCTAACGACCCGCCGCATGGGATGGCTTGCTGCTGTCACTGCGCCAGGGCTGCCAGCGGTCGCGCGCTTTGACGTGTGATGTCTGCGCAGCGTGCAGGCCGTGGCCATGACCTCTGTTCGCGTTTCTCTGCCGCCCCACGCCGAAACCGAACGGCAGCTTACGTTCCTGTCTTCCTTTAATTATGGAAGAGCGCCGCGCACAAGGCAAATACTGGGCGCATCTCTGGCCTGTTTTCCCATTGATCCTACGGAAATCTTCATTTTTGGGGTGCCTGGGACGTGCTGGCCAGCACGCGCACCGCCGCCCGACACGGGCAAGGGGTGCAAGGGCAAAGCGCGTTACCTGCGTTTGCCCACAGCTACAACCCTCGTCCTGTTTCGCTGGTGGTGCTACAATGGGCGCGGTGGCCCACAGGCCCCTACCCCTGGCGGCAGATGAGTACAGAGAACAAAAGTGAAAGCTATGGCAGCAACGCTCCCCAAATCCAATACTGCACGCGATGGTAAGCTCATCCTGGTGGTGGATGACGAACCGCGCATGATCGGGTTCATTCGCATGAACCTTGAACTTGAAGGACACCGCGTAATCGAGGCGCACAACGGGCTGGAAGCGCTGGAAGCGATCCGCACCAAGCTGCCGGATGTGGTGCTGCTGGACGTGATGATGCCGGAACTGGATGGTTTTGAGACGCTGCGGATGCTGCGCGAATTCTCAAGCATTCCGGTGCTGATGCTGACGGCCAAAGGCGAAGAGAACGACAAAGTGTATGGCCTGGAGCTGGGCGCGGATGATTATGTGACCAAGCCGTTTGGCCCGCGCGAGCTTTCCAGCCGCATTAAGGCCGTGCTGCGCCGGGCAGACATGCCCTCCACCTCCCCGGATCAGGCCATTCTGCGCATCGACGAGCGCCTGCAGGTGGATTTCAACCGGCGCGAGGTCATCGTCAGCGGCGCGCACATCAAGCTGCGCCCCACCGAATACCGGCTGCTGTATCATCTGATTGAGAACGCCGGCTGGACGATGACGCATGACCAGCTTCTGGCGAAGGTGTGGGGCTATGAATATCGCGATGAAGCCCATTACGTGCGCCTGTATGTCAATTACCTGCGCGAGAAAATCGAAGAAGACCCGGCCAACCCCCGTTATATCCTGACGGAGCGCGGCGTGGGCTACCGCTTTGTCGATTTCAAGCGCGACCCGCAGCAGCGCCAGGGGGGCTGACGCGCGTTCTTGCCGCGCAGCGCCCCCGCCGCCACCCACAAACCCGGACGCCCCGTTGCGCGTCCCCTACCCGTAACTGCTCAGGTTGCTTACCCCAGTTACGCTTAGCCGCGTCAGCGGCTAAAAAATGCTTGCCACGCTGCGATACCGTTTGCGGTCAAAAAATTGAAAAGTTTTTGATCCAACTTTTTGTAAAAAAGTTGGCGGGGGGTTGGGGGGGCAGCGCCCCCCAACCGCCTGCCTGAGTAGTTACCCCTACCCCTTGTAGGTTAGAGATACGCTGTAGGGGCGCGCTACTGCCCGCCCGCCGCCCGCTAGTGCCGCAGATGCTGCGTGTTGGCCAGGGTGCCAAGCCGCGATCCGGGCGCGCCAGGCACGATATGATGCTGACGGCAGCGCGCCTCGTAGGCCTCGTGCGCGCCCACCATGATCACTGGATCGTCATAGCGGGCGGGATGGCCGTTGACGAGCCGCTGTGTGCGCGTGGCGTTTTCGCCGCACACCACGCAGATCGCGCGCAGTTTGGTCACTTCTTCGGCGATTGCCATCAGGTGCGGCATGGGGCCAAACGGCTCGGCCCGGAAATCGAGATCCAGCCCGGCGACGATCACGCGCAGATCGCTGTTGGCCAGGCGTTCCACCAGGTCTACAACGCCTGCGTCCAGAAACTGCGCTTCGTCGATGGCCACGACGGTTGTCCCTGGGTCGATCTGCCGCTCGATATCGGCGGATGTGCGGATGATCTGCGCCATAAACTGCATGCCGGTGTGGCTGGTAACATGGTCTTCGCTGTAGCGCGCGTCGATCTCCGGCTTGAAGACCTGTACGGTCTGCTGGGCGATGACGGCGCGCCGGATGCGGCGGATGAGTTCTTCGGTCTTGCCGCAGAACATGCTGCCGCAGATCACCTCAATACGCCCCGCGTGGTGCCTCATGGGGTTCACTCCTTATCAATGCGACCTGTATACGTGACACGAGCGTAACTGCGCAGCCCGCACCCCCCCTCTTTTCAGAGGTAGGTCTAGGAAAGATGAGACAAAGGTAGTAGGTTATTGATTGAC
>CAZQIJ010000283.1:0-6394 GCA_964592955.1 uncultured Anaerolineaceae bacterium | reverse complement strand
GTGACGCGCTATGTGAAGGGGACGCGCGTGGCGCTGCGCGTCGTCTGGGGCGTGCTCTGCGCCGCCGATGTGGGCGATGGCGGTTGCCGCCAGGTGCCTGGCCTGTGCATGTGGGTGATGGACGACAGGGCGCAGCAGCAGCGGCTCGCGGATTTCGTCTGAGAGCGGCTGGCCCATGCGCACCGCGTGACTATCCCAGAGGGTGCGCGCATCCTCCGGGATGAAGTCCTGCGGGCTGGGGTACGACTGCGGCGGCATGACCGTGTGCGCGATGCCGTCAACGCTGGCTGGCACCACGTCCAGCAGCCACTTCAGCCAGCCATCGGTCTTCCAGACCTGCGTTTTGCTGTCGCGGCCTTCCACCGTACCGCTTACGATAAGCCTGTCCTGGGCGCGGGTGGCGGCCACATACAGCAGGCGGCGGCGCTCTGCATCGTCGCGCAGGGCGCGGCGCTGGTCTGCACGGCGATAGCTGTAACAGGGTTTGAGTGTGCCGTCGTCGTCTGGCAGTTTACAACCCAGTTCGCCATCATAGCTAAGCAGGCCGCCGCGCCCGGCTGCGCCTTTGGTCCAGGAGCAGTCCACCAGCACCACAACCGGGAATTCCAGCCCTTTGCTGGCGTGGACCGTCATCAACTGCACGGCATTATCGACCTCCAGCGCAGCGCTGCCTTCGCGGACTTCGCGCGCGCTGAGGTCGCTGAGGTAATACTCGAACGCGCTCAGCGTGATCTTGCCGCTGGCGTGCGCCAGTTCAAGCAGCTTGTCCACATTGCCGCGCCGCTGTGCGCCGCCCGGCAGCCCGGAAAGGGTCGCCGCGAAGCCGGTGGTCGCCAGCGCATCGCTCAGGAGCTCAGAAATGGTCACGCGGCCCGCCGACTGCTGCAGGCGGTAGAGCGCATCGCGGGCAAAGCCCAGCGCCGTGATCTCGTCCTGGGGGAAGAGGTCGCCAGGCGCGTTCAGCGCATCCCACAGCGGCAGCCCCGTCACGCGCAGCGCCAGGAGCGCGTCGCTGCTGAGGCCAAACAGCGGCGAATGCAGCACAGAGGCCAGCGCGAGGTTATCCGCAGGATTGTGCAGCGCCCGCAGGAGCTGGATCAGGTCGCGCACTTCCTGGCGGTCAAAATAGCCGCGGCCTGCCAGCGTGATATAGGGCACATGCTGCGCCTGAAGCACCGCCTCATAGCGCGTAATGCTGCCGGTGGACTGGAACAGCAGCGCGGCATCGCCCCAGCGCATGGGCCGGATTTCGCCGTGTTCCTTGTCGTAGACCGGGAATCCATCCGCGATCATCGTGTGCAACTGCTGCGCGATGGCGAAGGCTTCCCAGCGGCGGCAGTCTTCCGCGCTCAGTTTTTCGTCCCGGCTCTTCTTGTCGATGAGCAGGAGTTGGACGTGTGGCGCATCGTGAGGCGGCAGCGCGCGCGCGGCAGTCATGGCCTCGTAGCGCACGAAATAGTCCGGCAGGGCGTCATTCTGAATCAGAATACGCTCAAACAGTGCATTAAATTCCGTGACAAGCGGCTGGTGTGTGCGAAAGGACTGCGAGAGCGACACGCTGACCCCGTTTGCCTGGGTGATCTGGCGGCGTACCGCTTCGAAGACACCGACATCCGCGCCGCGAAAGGCGTAAATCGACTGTTTGGGATCGCCCACCACAAATAGCGATCCGGGTGTATCCAGCCCGGCAAGGTGCTGGATGATGTGCCATTGCGCGGCATTCGTATCCTGGAATTCATCCACCAGCAGGTGCCGAAATTCGCCATCCCGCGCCGTCCCCCCCCGATAGCGCGCCGCCACCGATGGGTGGTCTGCCAGCAGGCGGCTGGTGAGCGCCTCAAGGTCGTCAAAGTCCAGGACGGCGTTGGTGCGCTTGGCCGCAGCGTAGGCGGCGCGCACACGGTTGATGAGTGCTGACCACGCGCGCAGCAGCGCCAGCGCGCGTTCGTCCAGGTCGCCAGGCGCAGGGCCCAGGGATTTTTCCAGCGCCTCAGCCGCTTCACGCAGGTGCCGCAGGCTGTCTTTGGCAGCGTCCAGCACGGGCTTGCCGCCCCAGGCGCTGGCCTTGCCGCCGGTGAGGTTGATTGCGCCCTGCAGGGCGTGCAGCGCGTGCAGGCGTGTGTTCAGTGCTGCGTGATAGAGTTCATCGAGCAGGGGCAGCACCGCCAGCCACACCGCGCCGATCAGGTCATCGGCGGGAATGTGCGTCTGCCGCCCGAAAAGCGCCGCGTCGCTGAAATCCGGGTCGCTGCACAGGCGGTCGAGTTCGGCGGCGGCGGTGCGGTCATAGTCCGCGCGCCACGCCGCCAAAGTCGCTTCATGAACCGGCGGAATGTCTGCGCGCAGGAGCGCGAAATCTGCCAGCGCCTCGCGGACATCGCGCTCGTCGTAAACATCAAACAACGTCAGTGCCAGCGCGGAGTCTGCATCGTCGCTGTCGGCAGCGGCGGCGGCCAGGCCGCTCAGCACATCATCCACCACACGCGCCAGCAGGATGACGGATTCCGTTTCGTCCAGCACGGTGAAATCCGGGTCGAGGCTGGCTTCGGCAGCGTTGGCGCGCAGCAGGTCAGCGCACAGGGCATGAATGGTATCGATACGGGCACTGTCCATCGCCGCCAGCAGCGCCGTCCAGCGCTGGCGCTCGCGCGGATCTTCACTGTGCAGCGCGGCGCTGCGATTCTTCTCCAGCGTCGCGCGCACACGATCGCGCATTTCTGCGGCGGCTTTGCGGGTGAACGTCACGGCGACAAGCGCGTTCAGCGGCCAGTTCGGGTTTGCGGCCAGCAGCGCCAGATAGCGCTCTACCAGCACGCGCGTCTTGCCAGAACCGGCCCCTGCGACCACGATCACGTTGCGGTCGTGGGTAGAGATGGCCATCTGCTGCTGTGGCGTGGGTTTCATGCGTCCACCAGGATAATTTCAGCCGTGCAGGGGTCATCAGGGATGGCGAGGTTATTGGCCTGTAACATGGCGAAATGGTCGCGCATTGCAGCACGGATCTGCTCAAGCGCGTCTGCACGGCTTTCAGCGTAGGTGTGGCAGCCGGGCAGGCTGGGTACATCGGCGATCCAGTAGCCTTCTTCGTCGCGGTACACGATCACTTGGCGGGTCACTTCAGATATCCTTTTTCGCGCAGCCAGGGTTCGGTCTTAAGGACGCCTTCAACAAGCGCGACGCGGGGCTGCCAGTTCAGCAGGGTGCGGGCTTTGTCCATCTTGTAGGTAATGTACCGCTGGCTGAAGGGCAGCAGATCCGGAAGATCTTTCAGACGGCTGTTTACGGGGCCAGCGACCCCCGCCGCGAAGGCCAGCGGTCGCAGCAGCAGCGGTGGCAGGCCAAACCAGCGGCTGTGCCCTGCCAGATGCGAATATGCGCCCAGGAATGCGCGCCATGTGGGCGACGGGTCTGGCGTGCAGTGAAAGGTCTGGTTGACGGCAGCTTCGTGATGCGCCAGCACCACCAGCATATCGACCACATCGGTGACGAAAATCGGGTATGCGCTGCCGCTGCCGTTCCCGATGAAAACGGTCGGTTTGCGCCGCGCCAGCCTGAACATCTGGCCCGACCATAAGTCGCTGCGTGGGCCGTAGATCATGCCGGGGCGGATGATGGCGTAGGGTACGGCGCGCGCTGTGCCCACCTCCTGCACAACCTGTTCGCCCTCCCATTTGCTGACGCCGTAGGGTTCGTGGTGGGGCGCGGGTGTGGTTTCTTCGGTCACATCGCCGCTGCTGCGGTAGCCATAGACCGAGATGGTGCTGACGTGGACCACGCGCGCCCCGGCTTCGGCAGCGGCGTGCATCACATTGCGCGCGCCCTCCACGTTGACCCGGCGCTGCGCGTTCAGCGCTCCGCCCAGCATGGCTGCCACATGGAACACCACATCACATCCCTGCGCCACGTCTGCCATGCGTGCCGGGTCGGTGATGTCACCTTGCTGCACATCCGCCTGCGCTGGCAGCACCGTGGCTTTTTCTGGGTTGCGCACCAGGGCGCGCACCGCAACGCCGTCACTGATCAGCCGGTTCACAAGTGCTGCGCCTAAGAATCCGTTTGCACCTGTCACCAGTGCTTTCTTACCCGTGAGTGACATGTCATCGTTCCCTTTCCCATGTACCCATATACACAGGTGAACCTCACTCAAGACCTTCGGGGCAGGTCTCGCCTATGGTTCTCACAAGTCCACATTATAGCGGGTTTGAGGGATAATGGGGATAATCGCACGCAGGTTTAACGCACACCACCGGGAATCAGCAATGAACACTTTCGCAGAAACGTTAAGATCAAGGCTGTGGGGTAAACCCACCACGCTCCGGCTGTTTTTTTCGGCGGCACCCACCTGGCTGCTGCGGCGCGGCACACCTATCCCGCACAGCCGGTTCACGACGTTCGGCAGCGGCCTTGTGGGTCAGAATGCGACCGGTGCGGTGTGGGGTGGGATGGGCGAAGGCGGCAGACGCCGGTTCAACGATTCCCCACAGCCGGTTTTGGTGGGTGGTGGTTTCGGCGGCATGCTGGTGGGACGCTGCTGGCGGTTTGGTCGCCTGCGCCTCACCGTGCTGGGCGGCATCGGCGGCGGCGGAGCGGGGATCGTTCAGGGTCGCGGCGCAGGCACAGGTGAACCCCTGACGGCGTATGGCGCAGGCGGACCGCAGCTCTTCGCCCTGGTGGGTGGCGACCTGCGTTTTGGCGGGCGATCTGGCTTCGTGCTGGGGCTGTATGCCGGGTATGGGCGGCTGATGTTTGGGAACGCGCGCGAACGCGCAGGAGTGCGCGTCATACTGGGAATTGAGACGACCGACTATGACAATAGCTGACAGGCGCGGCGTCACACTGGGAATTGAGACGACGGCACCGGCGACCCCAGCCGCACAGTCAACCCGGCGTTAATGGCAAAACGCCCCTGCATATGCAAGGGCGTTGGCACCACGAATTGCCTGAGGTTAATAATGAATGCTTCTGATCTCGGATGCAGGTCTGTGATGCGCGGGGCCTCCCCCATCAGCAATCGACATAAAGAAATATAACGACAACGGCAGCGCTTGACAATTGAGATTCTGGCCAGTTTGCCAAAATTTACGTATTTGGCGAAGCGTGCGAGAATGCGAACACTTGCACAGCACTGGAGTTAGAATAGAACAGCCCCACACAAGGTGGGGCTGTAATGTGCAATGCTGCACGGTTGGTGGGGCGCACCTCTGAAGGAGCTGCCCGAGGGAGTCTGTTAGAGGTGCATCACCTTTTTGTCTAACATAATACTCGATCACCTCCCTTTTACTAAGCCAACGATAGAGAAAGCATAACACGGCTTGGCGTGACTGTCAATGGATTCAGGACAACCCTTGCGAACGCTCATTAATCGTTGTGAACTCTTGGCAGGTGTGCATGCCCCACACCCGCGACGCAGCGTGACTCAAAAGAGGCGAGCTGAACGCCCGCCTCTTGCCCTGGTGTGGACCCGCAGGCGTCAGTCTGCCGCGCCCACGCTGGGAACTTCGGTGTTCATGATTTCCTCGAACGTCTGACGGTCTAGCGTTTCCTGTTCGATCAGGATCTGCGCCAGGCGGTCGAGGTTGGTGCGGTTGTCGTTGAGGATGGATCTGGCGCGGTCATAATTGTCCTGAAGGATCAACTTGACCTCGTTGTCGATTTCCTCGGCGTAGTGTTCACTGTAATCGCGGCTTTCGCCCAGCTCACGCCCCAGGAAGATCGAACCTGT
This sequence comes from uncultured Anaerolineaceae bacterium, assembly GCA_964592955.1. GTDB lineage: Bacteria > Chloroflexota > Anaerolineae > Aggregatilineales > Phototrophicaceae > CAZQIJ01. The sequence goes on along the minus strand of CAZQIJ010000283.1, from coordinate 672 downwards.
GTTGCTGCCATAGGCGCGTGGGCCGAGCTTATCGCTCATGCCGAACTGCGTCACCATGGCGCGTGCGATGCGCGTAGCCTGCTGCAGGTCGCTGCTGGCACCAGTCGTAAACTGATTAAAGACCAGGTCTTCGGCAGCGCGCCCGCCCATTGCGAAGGCAATGGAGTCTTCAAACTGTTCGCGGCTGCGCAGGGTAGTATCGGTTTCTGGCAGCGACATCACGTAACCGCCTGCCCGCCCGCGCGACACAATCGTGATCTTGTGGATGGGGCCCAGATTTTCCATGTAGTGATGCACCAGCGCATGACCCGCTTCGTGATAGGCGATGATCTTCTTCTCTTTTTCGGTGATCACCCGCGACCGGCGTTCCGGCCCCATCACCACGCGTTCCATGCTTTCCTGAAGCTCGCTCATGCCGATGGTCTTCAGGTTGCGGCGTGCCGCCAAAATCGCCGCCTCGTTGATGAGGTTTTCAAGATCCGCGCCGGAAAAACCCGCCGTGATCTTGGCAATGGCTTCCAGATCGACGTTGGGCGACAGCGGCTTGCCCTTCGCATGGACTTTCAGAATATCCACGCGCCCCTTAACATCCGGGTTATCCATAACCACTTTGCGGTCAAAACGTCCGGGGCGCAGCAGCGCCGGGTCCAGGATGTCCGGGCGGTTGGTGGC
>CAZQIJ010000282.1:0-6403 GCA_964592955.1 uncultured Anaerolineaceae bacterium | reverse complement strand
TCGTTTATCTGATCGGCTGGCACTATGGCGGCCTGGAAGAAAGCGTCTCCAGGAATCTCGTGAACCTGTTCGTGGCGGTCGCGGTCGGTGGGCCGCATATGATGTCCACCTTCCTGCGCACCGGGCTGGATGAGAAGTTCAAAGAGCGCTACCCCATGCTCATCCGCTCCACCATCATCATCCCCATTGTGGTGGTATCGCTGGCCTTCCTGAACCTCACCCTGCTGCTGACGGTGTTCTTCTTCTGGGCGGCGCTGCACGTGCTGCACCAGATCTCCTACATCGTGGAGCTGTATAACCACAAAGAACAGAAGATCGTTCACCAGGGCAGCGCCGTCTCGCCGGTGGCACGCCTCATCGATTACGGCGTGATCCTCACCTGTCTTGCGCCGATGGCGGCGTTCAAGATCAGCCAGGGCGCGTTTGAGATCGGCGTCAACGACCTGACCTCCGTCATCCCGGACTTCTTCCAGCAGGCCTGGTTCTTCTATGCTGCGTCTGCGGTTTTCGCGGTGGCGGCTGCGGCCTACGTGGCCAAGACCGTGCAGGAGTATCGCGGCGGCTACCTGAACGTGCCGAAGACCGTCTTCATCGTCTTCACGGTGGTGATCGCCTTCACCATGCCGGCGCTGCCAAACATGGATACGGCCTTCCAGGGGCTGAATACCTGGCACTCCTTCCAGTATCTGGCCATCACCTTCTACATCATCAAAATCCGCCAGACCTATGGCGACCTGCGCGACGCCGCGCCGCTCGTTTCGCGCTTCGCCCAGTGGAAAGACTCGCGCGGGTTATACATGCTCAGCGCCATCATGCTCGTCGGCTCCATGATCGTGTTTGTGCTGGTTTATGCGCTGGCCCATATCTTCACGCCGGGGTATCTGGCGGCAAACCTGGTGGGAGAATGGCGCTTCGATGTCGCCTACTACACGGCCATCCTCTCGTTTCTGTGGATTCACTACTATCACGATCACTTCCTGTTTACCGATTTCGAGGTGTTGGATAAAGCCTACGGGCGCGAAGCCAGCATCGAAGGCTAAACACAACAGCGCGCGGCACAGCCAGCGGCAGCGCCGCTAGCGCCAGCGCCGCTAGCGTGAATCACTGTCAAGGGCGTGTGCAGGCACGTCCTTGCTGTTTCCGCTGCGCGCGCGCAGGCGGCGGATGTTGGCCAGCGCGTCGTGCCGCGTGGCTACCACATACAGCCGCCCCCCCAGCAGCCGGGGGGCCATGCGCTGTGCCGCCACAACTGCCGTCTTCACGCAGTAACTCATCTCGATCACCACGTGCAGTGCGCCCAGGTTAGCCATAACCTCCGCTTCGAGATCCGGCAGCACCGCCAGTAGTTTCACAGTCGGCGGCAGTGCCCTGCTGAAATCCACGATGGCATCCACCCGGTGCGGCACAGTGGCCAGCAGTGCGCGGCCTGCGCGTGCCCCCACGAAGCAATCGTTTACCGTAACGTCGCCAACAAATTCGTGCAGGATGATGGTCGCTGCACTGTCGTACCAGTCTACATGGACGGCCACACACTTATCCTGACTTCTATGTGTTCCTATTACGAACGTATCCGGTAGATCGGCTTCTCTTTTTGGACGGGGAGCCAGCCTGCCCGCCCCTGCTCAACACCCTGACTCTGCGCCCCTAACATCACCTGTCGTTGGCATTTTGGATGAGACAATACGGTGGGTTTCGATTCTGGCACGCCAGACCCTTGTATTGTCGTCGAAACCATTGGTCTCTCCATTATTATAGCCCGTGTCGTCCTGTAGAGCATTAAGACCCTGCGTTATCACGCGATCATGACAACAATTCCTTAATTACAGTTTGGTTTTGGTTAAGAATTGGCTTGGGCCGCTGCGCCCTGCCCGGTAATACAGCCTGCAAACCGGTGTGGACGCGCGTCTGCGCACGACGGCCCACCGTGATCGTGTTTCTGTGCCTTTGGCGCAGGGGTTGCCAGCGCCGCCAGAGCATTGTAATATTGCGTCATAGACCACACCGCCATCGGCGTTTACTTGTAACTGTGCAGGTCTCTTTGCCCCCTCTCCTCTAAATCCCCTCTCCCACGCAGGGGCGAGCGGACTTTCTGGCCTGCGACTCACCCCCTTCGCCCCTCAGTGGCAGCAGGGGGCAGGGGCATGAGGGGGATGAAAAGCGCAACAGCACCTACCTGAACAGTTGCGGTTATTTTTATAATGAGGATTAATCACATGGCTATTGAAGCACGCTGGTACGACGAACGCTGCATGCACATGCTGGTGATCTACCAGGAATGGCAGTGGTCTGAGCTTCAGGATGCGCTCGAACGGTCCGGGGAACTGATGCGCACGGTCAGTAATCCGGTTAGCTACATCCACTGGATCAGGGATATGCCCAAGGGGCTGGGTACGCCGCACCTGCGCCTTGCAATGGTCACAATGCCAGATCAGATCCAGCAGGCGGTGATTGTGGTCGAACACGGGAAGTGGTTTTCGGCCTTCGCCCGCACCCTCGTAGGGGCGCTTTCGATTTTCGCGCGCGGCGAAGACCGCATCGCCTTTGCCAACAGCGTGGACGAAGCGGTCACACGGTCTGCAATGTGAGCGCCCTCACCGGATCTGGCTCATGTCGCCAAACAGCAGAAAGTTCAGCACCAGCGAATCCACCAGCGTTTCGACCGGCGCGCGGTCATCGGTGAAAAGCACGTCAGACGGCGTGACCGGCACCTGCGCGTTTACCGCCCCCACCAGCACATCGCGCAGCAGGGCGTTGGCGTCCGCTGGCAGGTTGAGCGCGTTGTTATACAGGGTATCCGGGGTGGTCGGCTGCCGCGTGGCGATCAGAATCGTGTTGAACGAACCCGGCACATCGATGGCGTGTACAGACGGGAACACCACGCCCAGCACATGGGACAGCGCATCCACCAGGCGGCGATCCTCCGGCGTGCGCCCCACGTTGATGGCGACAACCCCCTGCGGGCTGAGATGCTGGCGCACTTCGGCGAAGAATTCGACCGTCGTCAGGTGCCACGGGATATAAGGCGGGCGGTAGGCGTCGATGGCGATAACGTCGAACGGCGTCGCCAGCCGGTTCAGCACGTAGCGCCCATCTTCGGCATAGACCTGCATCGGCGGCAAATCGAAGTATGCGCGCCCGACCTCGATAATGCGCGCGTCTATCTCCACACCCGCCATCGCAATGCTGTCGCCATACACATGTGCATACTGGCGCGGAATCGTCCCGGCGGCCAGCCCGATGACGAGCAGCGAGTCCACCGCCACAGGCGCGGGGTTGTAATAGGGCGCGGCCAGAAAGTAATCCCAGGTGCCGTTATAGCGATAGCGCGTGGGGTGATAGATGCTGTGTACGCCCTGCCCTTCGTTGAGGTACAGATAGCGGTAGCCGCTGGCGTCTTCCTGAACCTGAATGTAATTGTAGGCGCTTTCGCCGTCATACAGCAGCGTGTTCCCGGCTTCTGGCTGGCGCAGCGGACCGTTGAGCACCAGCCACGCCAGCGCCGCAATCACCAGCGGCATCCACAGCCAGAGCAGGGCGCGCCGACCGGTTTCGCGCAGCAGCCCGCCCAGGCCCACCGCATACAGCAGCCCGGCGAACAGCAGAAATGTGCGGAAGACACCCAGTTCCGGGATGATGATGAGCGTGGGCACGAACGTCCCCACCAGGCTCCCCAGCGTGCTCACGGCGTAAATGGTGCCCGCAATCCGCCCCGCGTCGTCCGGGTGGGCCATCGCCAGCCGGATGGCGAACGGCGACACCATGCCCAGCAGCGTCACCGGGACGGCGAACAGCACCAGCACAGACACGAACGATCCGAGCGCCAGCGCCGCGTCTGCCTGGACGACGGCAGAGGCCGCCGCGCTCAGCACAGGCCGCGCCACCAGCGGGATCAGCGCGCTGAGGAAGGCGGCCCACACAATGATGCGGTGCATGGCGCGGCGCGTGGGGTAGCGGTCCGCCAGCCGACCGCCCACAAAATAACCGACCGTCAGATACAGCAGGATCAGGCCGATCACGTTCGCCCACACGATGTTGCTGGTGCCAAACACGCTCCCCAGCAGGCGCGAGGCCGAAAGCTCCACCGCCAGCGTGACCATGCCGCTGACGAATACGGTCAGGTACAGATAACGGCTTCGCTGCGGGCTCCGCTGACGGCTTCGCTGCGGGCTTGACTCTGCGTTTGACGGCGTGCCTGACGGCGTGCTGGTCGTTGGGATGTTCACACGATGCTGCTTTCTGAATGCGGCGTCTGGTCGCGTGCCAGCGCCGTGTGCGGGTACAGAAGTTGCGTGTTCTTCGGGACGATACGCGCATCGTCCCCCCACCCTGGGCGAGCTGGTATGGTCGCCCCCGTTTGCGAATCCACCCGTCTCAACGGTTTTTCATCGCCCTCGCCTGCCCTCGCCTGGCCGCGCCGCCGCTAGGGCCGCTCGATCTCCACCGAATCTTCGTCATCGTCTGCATCGGCGTCATCGTCCACCGGCGTGGCAGTGACGCCGTCGTCCTCGTCCAGCGTGGTCAGGGTGCGGGGCGCGGGCGCGATTCTGACGGGCGGCTGGCGCACCGCGTCATCGGCAGCGGGGGCCACCGGCGTCCGGTCGTCGTCGTCGTTACCGTGTGCGGCGCTGCCTGCATCGTCAGCATCTTCAGCATCGTCAGCATCTTCAGCATCTCCAACGGAACGGGCAGCCCCGCGACCGGGGTTAAATAACGGCTCCTGGCGGGAGGTCACGGTGCCGGGCACCACCGAGGGTTCGTCGCGGCGCGGGCGCTCTGTAACGCCAGCCAGCGGCGGCGGTGGCAGGATGGCGGCGGGTTTCTGCGTCACCGGCACATCCCCCGGCGCGCCCGGAATGGGCAGCGGCAGCCGGTAAATGGACGGGGCAGGCCCCAACGGACCGGCAGGCAGCGCGGGCTGTTTGGGCTGCTGGCGTGCCTTCAGCGCCTTCTGGCGTTCCTGGTCGCGCTGCGCCAGCACTTCGCTGCGGCGCATGGCGATCATCCTGCCGTTTTTGAACGTGGCGCTGTCCCCGGTCACCACTTCGATGCTGTTCTCGATGATGGCGAGTACGCCGGTCGCCAGCAGGTTAACCAGGATCATCACCCCAAAGATGACCGACAGCGCATTCAGCCCGTTCATGACCGGTTCCACCAGCAGCCCGGCCACTTCATCGCCGAAACCGGTGGCCAGCACCACCAGCGCCACGATCACCACCAGCAGCAGCACTGGCCGCCACCCCTGAACCACTTTCGGCATCATGGTATTGCTGACGGCGAAGACGAAATACACCCACAGCCAGAAATCCGGCGCGGTCGTCAGCCCGCGCAGCCCCTCCCCCACCGCGTCCAGCGTGCCCGGCTGAATGGTGATGAGGAACGTTTCGATGTCGATAATGTGGGTGGCCACCCACCAGATGACAAACAGCCCCACCACGCTGGGCACCAGGCTGATGATGCTCACCTTGGCGGGGCTGGCTTTCTTCGAGAGCCGGATGAAGTTCAACTGGAGGTTGCCGATCTCCTGCGCTTCGGGCAGGCGGATCGCCCGGTCGGCGCGCACGTTTAATACACCCGCCACCAGCCAGTACACAAACTCGTGCAGAAACACGCCCGGCAGAAACAAGGTGTAGTAGAGAAAGGTGGTCGTCTGGTAATTCTTCGTGACCAACCACCCCACCTTAAAGATATGCCGGTGCAGCCATTCCTGCATGCTGCGAAAGGTGGCAAAGAGCGCGACGAGCGCGAGTCCAGCGAAGACAAGATCCAGCGCTAACGGCCTTTCTGCTCTGCGGCGACCGCCACAAGCTGCACGAAGTCCTCCACTTTCAGCGACGCGCCGCCCACCAGCGCGCCGTCAATATCTGGCTGAGACATATACTCGGCCATGTTGGCCGGTTTCACGCTGCCGCCATATTGTATGCGCACGGCCTGCGCCACCGCCTCGCCATACAGGTCGCGCAGGGTCGCGCGGATGGTCGCGCCGATAATGCTGTTGGCCTGTTCGCCGCTGGCATTCCTGCCGGTGCCTATGGCCCAGATCGGTTCATAGGCCACCACGATTTCGGCCATCTGGTCCGCGCTGATGCCATCCAGGGCGGCGCGCACCTGCCCGCCCACAAACGACGCGGTTTCGCCTGCTTCGTAGGTGGCCAGGCTTTCGCCCACCGCCACAATCGGCTGAAGCCCGTGTGCCAGCGCCGCTTTCACCTTGCGGTTGATGTCTGCATCGGTTTCGTGCAGGTATTCGCGCGCTTCGCTGTGGCCGATAATCACATAATCCGCCACGCCCACCAGCATCGGCGCGCTGATCTGTGACGTGAACGCGCCTTTCGGCTCCCAGTGCAGGTTCTGCGCCCCCACCTTAACGGGCATCCCCGCCAGCGCCTGCGCCACGCTGTAGAGC
>CAZQIJ010000281.1:0-6414 GCA_964592955.1 uncultured Anaerolineaceae bacterium | reverse complement strand
TGGAGGCAACAGCGCGGTGCTGAGCCTGGCTCTCAGCCCGGACGGCAACCAGCTCGTCAGCGGCAGCGCCGACATGACGGCCATAATCTGGGATGTAACCAACGGCGATGTGGTGCGGACGTTGAGTGGGCACACAAAGGCCGTCAATGGGGTGGCTTATAGCCCGGATGGTACAACGATTGCAACCGCCAGCAGTGACGAAACCGCCAGGGTGTGGGATGCTGCCAGTGGTGCGGAACTGCTCACCGTCTCTGGTGGTGAGCTGGACGCGCAGGCAGTCGCATTCAGCCCAGATAACCGCCTGTTGGCCGTGGTTGGCCTGGATAAAAAGATCTACCTGTATGAAGCCAAAACCGGCGTCGAAGTTGCGGTATGGCGCGGACGGCGCGGCGAGCTGTGGGATGTCGCCTTCAGCCCAGACGGTACCCGTCTCGCCACTGCCAACGGTAACTTTAATGTGCAGACGAACAACATTGTTCAGGTATGGGATACAGCCACCGGAGAAGCGGTGGCCGTTCTGGACGGACACCAAGGCGCGGTGCGCACCCTGGCCTTCAGCGCCGATGGACAGACACTGCTGACTGGCAGTTGGGACAGCACTGCCCGCCTGTGGGATATGGCGACCGGCACGTCTCGTTTGGTGCTGGAAGGCCACGATTCCTGGGTGCTGGGTGTGGCGCTCAACCCTGGTGGAACGCTGGCGGCCACTGGCAGCAACGATACGACAGCGCGCCTTTGGGATATCGCCAGCAGCGCGGAAACGGCTGCACTTGGCGGCTATCTCAATGTCGCCCACGCCGCGGCCATAGCCTCCCAGAACGGCTTGCTGGCGGTGGCCGCGGATAACAGTGTTCGCATTTGGAGTCTTACCCGTCACCAGGATCGTCAGTTGATTTCCGGTGCAATTGGTCCGGTGCTCAGCCTGGCGTATCACCCGGGCGGTGTGCTGATGGCTACTGGCAGCCAGGACGGCACCGTGCGCGTGTGGAACAGCAATACCGGTTTCGAAATCCTGACGCTGCCGAGCCTGGAAGGGTCGGTCACCGCGCTGACATTCAGCAGTGACGGTCGCACGTTGTGGGCTGGCGACGCCGTAGGCACCCTACAAGCGTGGAACAGCCAGGACGGCACCCCATTGCACGCTGAAACGGGTACAAGCGCCATCACGGCGTTGGCCAGCGTCGGGGACCTGGTATATGTCGGTCGGGCCGACGGCAGCGTCCATCCGCTGGCACACATGAGCGGTAGCCCGCAGGACGTCATTCCGACACCTGGTGCACCCATTAGTGCTTTGGCAGCCGCGGGGCAGTTCCTGGCAGTGGGCACGGCAGACGGCCAGGTGCAACTGTGGGATACCGTGGCTGAGGGCACCGTCGTTACGTTCTTCGCCCACCGCAGTATGGTTTCCAGCGTAGGGTTTAGCCCGGATCTGGCACTGCTCATCACTGCCGGGTCCGACCGTACCGCTCGCCTATGGAACACAGAAGACGGAAGCCCTGTGGCCACCCTGGGCGGCGAAACTGGCTCCAGTTCAGACGCGCTTCGCGCTGCACTGTTCAGCCCAGATCAGCGAAGCATCGCTGTGGTATCCAGCACAGGGCAGGTCATGCTGTGGGAACTGCCGTGAGTTTGGGCACTGCCTGGGCCGCACCGCACAACCAGTAGCAATTATCTATTTATCATCTGAAGGGGGTTGGGTAACCAGCCCCAGATTTAATGCGGCAACCGGCCGCAACAGTGGAGATCTGGCATGGTCTATCAAGCCAACCTGCAATACACCAACCTCCCGCGAAGTGGCCTTGCATTGGGGGGGATCGGCGCGGGCAGCATGGAGCTGCGTCATGACGGTGCCTTGCACCGGTGGAGCATATTCAACAATTATCCGTCGTTCACCGGGCCACGGTTGACCCTGGATGAACCTTCGCTGCTGTTCTTCAAGATACGCTACCAGGAACCGGGCAAACCGCCGCGCATCAAGCTGCTGCAGATCGATACTGGCTATGCAGTGGCTGGCATGACCAACCAAGTGTATGAGTTTCCGTGGATGACAGGCATCCAGAGCATCGAGTACGCCGCCAGTTTCCCGTTCACCACGCTGACATACTGCGACGATACACTGCCCTTCAGCATCACCTTGCGGGCGTTCAGCCCGTTTATCCCACACGACGTCAAGAACTCAGCGCTGCCGGTGGCCATCTTCACCTTCAATGTAACGGCGCAGAGGCCGGTCAAGGTCAATCTGCTGGCGACCCTGCGCAACGGCGTGGGCTACGATACAACTGCGCGTGTGTATCGCACTGCCCTGTTGGCTGAGCAGACGGCGGTCGGTGTGTTGATGACCTGTGACGGCATGGACACGCGTTCGTCCAGCTATGGCAGCCAGGCGCTTTACTCACTGAACAGCGTTAGCCGCTACTACACAGGTTGGGGGCACCGGCACCCTTACTATGAAATTGTGCTGCGCCAAGACGCGCTTCCTAACGTCGATGACACACCTGCACGTCACAAAGTGGACTCCGAAAGTGGCCAGCGGCAGGCACTGGATACACTCTACAGTACGCTGGGCCTGGCGCGCGACCTGGCCCCTGGGGAAGACTTCACGCATAGCTTTATGACAACGTGGCACTTCCCCAACCTTTACAACGCGCGTGACCCGCTGCTGCGCGGGCAGTCCGGCACCCGCCGCGAAGGCCATTACTACAACAACTTTTTTGCCGATGCTGCGGCGGTTGGTCACTATGTGTTGGCCAACCTGGACGACCTGCATACGCGCACCCGCCAGTTCCACGATGCTTTCTACGACAGCACAGTTGATCCAGTCATCCTGGATCAGATCAACTCTCACCTGAACACATTTGTGTGTGGTGGCTGGCTAACCGAAGCGGGTGATTTTGGCATCCAGGAGGGCGTGACCGACACCGAGGAGTGGGGTCCAATTGCCACCATCGACGTGGGTCTGTATGGCAGCGTGGCCGCGCTTTGCTTGTTTCCAGAACTGGATCGCGCCATGCTAAAGGCACACCAGGCAGTGCAAAAGCCCAGCGGCGAAATCAGCCATGGCATCCCGCGCGACTTCGCGCACCATGAACCATTAGATAAACTGGGCACACGCGTTGACCTGACCTCCCAATATACACTGATGGCCGCACGTCATTACCTTTGGGCCGGTGATACGCAGTTCCTGGAAGGGATCTGGGCGTCAGTAAAGGCGGCACTGGCTTTTTCCCGCCGCGAGCAGGACAAAGACCAGGATGCGATTCCGGATATGAATGGCGAAAGTTCGTCATACGATAACTTCAGCATGTATGGGGCGTCATCGTATGTAGGCAGCCTGTGGCTGGCGGCGCTGCAGCATGCGCGCGTGATTGCGGAAGCGCTGGACGATCACGAAGCGGCTGCACACTACCAGAAGTGGCATACCCAGGCTCTCGAAACCTGGGAGAAACTGCTGTGGAACGGCACACACTACCGCCTGTTCAACGATAGCAGAAACGGTCATGGTCACGACGATGGCTGCCTGACCGACCAGTTGATCGGTGAATGGCTGAGCCACCAAAGTGCGGTGCCATTTTCAATACCGGCTGACCGCCGTCAGGCCGTCGTCCGCTATATCTATAATGTCTCTTATGAGCCTGGCTTTGGTCTGCGCAACTGCAGTTGGGTGGGAGATGGCTACCTGCACGATATCCCTGAACACACCTGGTTCGACCAAGCCAATTCCCTATGGAGCGGTGTGGAGCTGGCCTTTGCCAGTTTTCTGACTTATGAGGGACTGACCGAAGAGGCTTTCGCGATTATCCGCACTGTAGACGCGCGCTACCGCAGCGTCGGGCGCTACTTCGACCACCAGGAGTGGGGCGGCCACTATTACCGCCCGATGTCGTCGTGGGCCATCATCAACGCGCTTGCTGGCCTGAGCTTACATGCTGGCAAGATCACTTTGGCACCACGTATCAACCAGCAGCAGGCAAAACTGTTCTTGGCACTCCCTCAGGCGACGGCCCACTACGTACATGACCTGCCCACGCAAACCGCCGAATTGCGCATCCTTACGGGCGTGCTTACCGGCCATCGCCTGATCTACACACCGCCCTCCTCCACCGCCTTACGGGCCGAGGTACACTTGAGTGATGGTCGCTCACACCCTGTTCAACTGTCAAACGGCAGCATCATCCTGGACAGCGCATTGACGCTGACCAGCGGGGAGACGCTCACCTGGCGCTGGTGGTAGAGCAGGCCGACAAGTTCAATATCAGCGAAGACCGCGCTGCGGCGCGTAGTAAAGGAGCCAGTTGGGATAATGCACACGACAATTCACTCTCCTACAGTGGCGCAAGCCCTGGCAGTGGAGTTCGCCTTCACCAGAACATATGCGCGCTACGAAACTGCCCCGCCCGCTATTCGTGAGGCGCACTGCCTGGCGGTACAGTTCCCGGCAATTTGCCTGCTGCCGCTGCCGGAAGATCTGTTCGTGGGCCGCATACGCCCGGCGGGGGTCGGTTTTAGCCCGCAGCATCGCAGCCCAGACGACAACTTTGGCTACTACTGCGACGTTGGTGAAATCCGGGCCCGGCTAGTAGAACATGGCCTGTCGGCGGATGCACAGGTGGACGCGCTGCTGGAATTCTGGAAAACGCGCACCACGCGGGCGGAAATCCGCCGTCGCCTGACGCCATCACTGCTTGCAGCCATGCCCAGCGAAGACTGGCAGCACGACTCTGCCGTCGTCTTCCCGCTGCAGCGTCTTGCAGGTGCTAATCTGGACTTTGACAAGCTGCTGCGGTTGGGGCTGCCCGGCTTGCGTGCGGAAATTCAGCGGTACAGACGCGCCAATCCGCGCGGCGAAGATTTGTACACCGGAATGCTGCTGGCGCTGGATGTGCTGGAAAGCACGATCCATTACTACCTCTCGGAGCTTCTGACACTGATCGAGGTGGAAGCTGACCCGGCGCGCGCAGCAGCGCTCACGCGTATGGTCAGCAGCCTCATCAACCTTGCCCAGCATGCCCCGCAGACCCTGCACGAGGCTATTCAACTGGTGTACCTGTACCAGATGCATGCCAGTATGTTGGCCAACTGGGGGCGCATGGATGTCTACCTTGGCGACTTCTACGTTCAGGATTTGGCCGCGGGCCGCACTTCGCCTGATGATGCCTTCGCCATGCTGCTTTGCCTGTGGCGCATGATGGCTGTGTATCCAGGCAACCCATCTGCCGGTTCAGAGAACCGCGTGTTCATTGGGGGGCGGGGGCGGCGCAATGCAGCAAATGCGGACCAGTTCGCGCTGCTGGCCATCGCGGTTACACGTGCCCACCGTGGTCCGATTCCCCAGCTTAGCCTGCGCCTGCATGAAGACACCCACCCCGAAGTCTACCAGCGCGCGCTTGACGCACTCGGCGAAGGGCTGACGTATCCTATCCTCTATAACGATGCCGCCAACATCCCGGCGATCATGCAGGCCTTCGGCATCAGCCAGGCGCTGGCGGAACAGTACACACCTTTTAGCTGTGGCGAATATGTGATGCAGGGCAGCAGTTTTGGCACCCCAAACGTGATTATCAACCTGGCTAAGGCGCTGGAACTGGCGCTGCACGATGGCCGCGACCCCGTTACTGGTGCAGTGATCGGCCCGCGCACGGGCAGCCTGGAGAGCCACCCGGATTTCGCCAGCCTGTGGAGCGCCTATGACCGCCACGTGGTCTACTTCACACAGGCCGCCGCCGCTTTCCAAAAGCTGACCTATGATGTCGCAGCTCAGGCCGGTGCTTTCCTGTACTTTTCGCTGTTGTACGACGATTGTGTAGCGCGCGGGCGGGCTATGTTCGCGGGCGGCGTGCATCACTTGGGTGGCACCTACGAGACGTATGGCAACATAACCACTGCCGATAGCCTGACCGCACTCAAACTGCTGTTGTTCGATACGCAAAGCGTCGCGCCAGCCACCCTGTTGGACGCCCTCACGGCGGACTTCGCCGGACACGAACCGCTGCGCCAGATGCTGCTGGCCGCACCCAAATTTGGCAGTGACGACGACACCGCCGATGCCATGGCAGCTCAGGTGCATACGCACATCTGTCGCGTTACCCGTGCCCAAGCGCCTCTCGTCGGCCTGGACTCGTTTCTGGTCGTAGTGATCAACAATGGTGCCCACGTGATCCTGGGCCGCCAGACGGGTGCCACTCCCGACGGTCGGTCGGCAGGTCAGCCGCTGACCAACGGTTACACGGCTACAAACGGTATGGAGCGGGCCGGAATCACCGCGCTGTTCAACTCGATCCTCAAGCTGGATGCGGGTTGCCATGCTGGCGCGGCGCATAACCTGAAGCTGTCGCCGCAGATGTTCACCACGTACCGGCAGCAGTGTGAAGCGTTGCTGGAGACCTACTTTGCCCAAGGAGGAACGCAGGCCATGCT
>CAZQIJ010000280.1:0-6467 GCA_964592955.1 uncultured Anaerolineaceae bacterium | reverse complement strand
ATCTTAAACACGTCCCCCACCAGCCCGTAACGGGCCATTTTGAAGATCGGCGCATCACCGTCTTTGTTGATGGCGACGATCACCTTGCTGGTGCGCATGCCGGCCTGGTGCTGAATCGCACCAGAGATCGCGCAGGCGATGTAGAGATCCGGGCTTACGGATTTCCCGGTTTGGCCGACCTGGTGCGCATACGGAATGTAGCCGGCATCGACTGCCGCACGGCTCGCCCCCACCGCGCCGCCCAGCACGTCAGCCAGCGGTTGCAGCACGTTCTCGAAACCGTCCTTCGCCTTCCATACCGCTGCGTCTACCCCAGCCGGTGCATCTTTGGGGTTATTCGCCATGCCGCGCCCACCGGAAACGATAATTGCGGCGTCGGTCAGGTTCACGGTCCCGGCCTCGGCCTCAAACCCTTCTATTTTCCCACCGATTTCAGCTTCGCTGAGCACCGCGCCTGCGTTCTGCACCTGGGCAGCGCCCCCGGCTTTTTCCGGGGCTTTGAAGGCGCGCCCGCGAATGGTGATGAACGTGGTGCCATCCCCGCCGCCCACGACATCGCTCAGCAGCTTACCGGCATAAACGGGGCGTGTCGCCTGAATTTTGCCGCCGTCTACTTTCATCTCAACGACATCAGACATCATCCCGGAATCGGTGTCCGCTGCGGATGCGGCCAGCAGTTCACGTCCTGCGCTCGTCGCTACCGCCACCACTGCTGACGGTTTGTTATCCTGCACCAGTTTGGAAAGCAGCGCTGCATAAGGTTCGAGCCGATAATCCTTGAGGGTCGCATCATCTGCGGCGATGGCGTGGGCAGCGCCATATGCGCCTGCTTCCTGCGCAATCGCCGCTGCGTTTTCGCCAAAGACGACGGCGGTTACCGGCACCCCCAGTGCATCCGCCAGCAGTTTGCCCGCGCCCACCGCTTCCCAACTGGTATTCTTGGCACTGCCACCCTGTGTTTCAATCCAAACGTAAATCACAGCACCTTCTCCTCTAACAGCTTGTCAACCAGCTTCCGCGCCTGTTCTTCGGGTTCGCCGTCAATCATCTCCACCTGCACATTGCGCGGCGGCAGATTCTTCACAGCAGCCACGGTCACCTTCTTTGCCGGTGCCGTCACGCCCAGGTCCGCCAGTGTCCACACCGGGATCGTGGCCTTTGAGGCTTTGCGGATGCCGATCAGCGACGGATAGCGCGGTTCGTTGATCTCCTTCGAAACGCTGATGACCACGGGCAGTTTGGCCGTCATGGTTTGTTTGCCACCTTCCAGCGCCCGCTCAACCCGGATCGTCCCTGCCCCGTAATCTATCGACAGGATCTTCCCCACGTTGCTCAGCATCGTCCAGCCCAGTTTGCGCGCGGTCTGGTAGATATGCTGGTCGGTGCCCACATCAATGCTCTCTTTGCCAAAGAGCACCAACTGCACGTCGCCCAGTTTTTGCACCGCAGCGGCTGCCGCCGTTGCATAGCCCAGGCTGTCTGCCGGATCAAGCGCCTCATCCCCCACGCGGATCGCTTCGTCGAGACCCATCGCAAGGCTGTGCTTCAGCGCTTCCTGGTGCATCTCCGGCCCAATCGTAATCACTGTTGATTTTCCGTTCGCTGCTTTGGCCTGAACAATGGCCTCTTCCAGCGCATATTCATCCCAGGGATTGACGACAAGCGCCTGATCGCCCCAGGTTACTTTACCATCGCCGCTAACATCGACCTTCGCGGCGGTGTCGGGTGTGCTTCGTGTAAAGACTACGACCTGCACGAAAAAACCTCCTATAATTTAAGTGATGTTCGCCTGCCTATTCTACCTGCTCAGGCTCAGAAAATCGAATCCCGGTTCGATTGGCTGCGAAGGTGTTTTTGAAAGGATCTTATGCCCGATGTCCAGACTCATCATGGTGCTTGCGCTTCTGCTGGTGGCCGGTGCTGCCGCTGCTCAAACAGATACGCTGGATCGCACAGAAATCGCTGCTGTTGTTCAGGGTGTGGTGTACATCGAAGCCATTGCCCAGGGGGAAGTATTCGCCAGCGGTTCCGGGACAGTTGTCGAACCGACCGGACTCATCTATACCAATCGCCACGTGATCGAAGAGGCGGATGATTTCGCCATCTACTTTATCGAAGACTTCAGAGAGCAGCCCGTGCTGCGTTACTATGCGCGGATCTTCAAGTCTTTTAACGCCATCGATTTCGCCATCCTGCAAATTGACCGGGATGCCAGCGGCGAACCGCTCAACCCCACAGCGCTCAACCTGCCAACGATCCCTGTCACAGATGACGAGATGACCTTGGGTGACCCGATTTATATCTTTGGTTTCCCAGATATCGGCGACGGCTATCTTGTCCTTTCACAGGGCAACATCACGACTGTGGAAAACGGTTCGCTCAACGAGCAGCGCATGCCGATCTGGTACCGTACCGACGCTGAAATGTCGTCAGGTAACAGCGGTGGGCTGGTCGTCAACAGCCAGGGGGAGTTCATCGGGATCCCGACGTGGGTGCGCGCCGCAGATGAAACACTCAGCCAGCTTGGGGGCATTCTGCCCTACCCCGCCATCGACTCCATTCTGACCTACGGCGACGTTATCTTTGGTGGCAGGGTGCGCTTCACGCTCGTGAACGCGTCCAGCGAGACGATCTGTACCGTTCTGTTTTCGCTCACCAGCAATCCGTCGTGGGGGCAGGATCATCTTGAGGCGCGCGAAGCAATTGAACCCGGTGAGTCGCACACTTTTGATGCAACCGCTGAGCTTTACGACATCCGTCTGCTGGATTGTGACGATGATGAACTGGGAGACCGCTACCAGGTGCTGTTTACCGATGACATCGAACTGACATACCCGCGCGATTTCTAAGCCTGGGGTGGTGGGGAGTTGTTCCCCACCACAACGTCGTTGATCACAGCGGGGACCAGTTAACGGTTGGATTCAGGCAGCGTGGAACAGGCACCTTCTTCGGTGACGAAATCCTCACGAACCCATCGGCCACCTCTGCGACCGTTCAGTTCCAGAACCTGTGTTGCATCGGCAAGCCGCCACCAGACAAATCCTTCACCCGCGCGGCTGAACTGCGCGTCAACATAGATCGCGGCGTTGGCGCGCACATACCCTGCAACCTGGGCCTCTCCGTCAGGCGCAACACGCATATTCGTGTCGGCCAGCGGGAAGATACGGCAGCGGCCCGAAATCAGTGTGGCAGTCGGCAGCGGCGTGTTTGTTCTTGTGGGGGTGGGGCTTGGCCCCGGCGTGATGGTCGGTCGTGGCGTAAAGGTCTGGCTTGGTGTCAGGGTGATGGTTGGGGTCATGGTCAGGGTCAGCGTGCGTGTTAACGTCGGCGTAAAGGTCGCGGTTGCCGGGCTGAAGAAGTATTCCGTGAAAGACTCCGCCACCCAGCCGCTGAAGCCGCTGTCAACCGATTCTACCTGCCACCAGTCCAGCCCGGCAGCGCATTCCGGCCCCGCCAGCACGCGCACAATATCTCCGGGGAAGATATTCTCATTGGTCAGTGACCCGCCCGGCGCATCGCGCAGCGACAATGGATCTTCGGAAAGCGCCTGCACACCATACTGCCCCGCGCTAAGGCGTGTGGGGAAACCGCTGCACGTGGCCTCCTGTAGGGTGAATTCAACGCTCGCAGTGTTGGCGGTTGTGATTTCCATACTGGCAAAAATCATATCCAGATCGAGCAGGTTCGGCGTAAAGGCGGTGCGGCTTGCGTTGCTGATCGCCTCGCTCGCAGCGGTGACGTAGGCGTCGAAGTTGGCAGGATCGTAGGGGATATCCTGGGAGAAGGTGTTGGTGATGGGCAGCACTGCCTGGATGATATAGCTGCTATCGTTCGTCAGGCCGACGAAAACGTAGCTAAGGCCGGTTTCGGTAATGGCGCTGGTGTCAAACGTATAGTAACCGACAAAACGGATGCCCGCGCCGCCCGCAAAATCGAGGAAACGGGTGCGCCCGTATAGGGCACGCGGTGCCTGCACGCCCACCAGATGAAAGCCCGGCACCTCAGCAGGATCGGGCTGATCGTTCAGCAGCGTTTCCAGCGCGGTCAGGTCGGTTCCCGTAAGGGTGGTGTAGGCCTCACGCGGCATGATGCGAATGCGCGGTTCAAGTTCTGTCGGGTAGCCTTCAAGGTAGATCAGCAGGGTTTCCGGCGCGACATCCCACACCGGCACAGTGCCGCTGCCGTCGTCCAGGGCAGGTATGACCAGCGAACCCGTCGCATCTGAGCCTGCCTCGGCAGGCAGGATGAAACGGACATCGGGGTAGCCGCTGGCAGGAAATCTGAAGGCGTCTGCCACCGGTGCGCTGCCAACAGGCTCCAGTCCATACGCCTGGCCTGCGCCTTCAACCGTCCAACCCACCAGGCCGTTATAATCCACCCGCCACCATGTGAAGCCATCCGCGCACACCGGGCCTTCCAGCACGGTAAAGGTTTCTCCGCCCGGGATCTGCCCCAACAATGCGCCCGCGCGTGATGCCTGGTCACGCACGTTGTTCGGGTCACCCGGCACAACGCGCGCCTGCGCACCTGAAGTTAAACGCGCAGGCAGCGAATCCGGGCAGGCTGTTTGCGCAGCGGTCCATGTGCTGAGACTCAGGAGGAGCAGCCCAGTCAGCAGTAACCCCAGTGTTCTGATCTTTACCATAATCAAGAACTCCTCGTGATATCTGGGTTCTGTTGACATTCCCGGCTGCCACGCGCACTGAAACAAGCACAAATGTCAACATCCCCTCGCGGAAAATGGTACAGCATGATCGTAGCATAACCCAGGAGTGGTCACAAATTGGCCTACGCGCGGCATGCGCCTTTTCACCGGTTAACCTACGCACTGTCTGGCTGGGCGGTTCGTGCGTAGATCATCATCTGCCACACCAGTCCCCGGCGGTGTTCCACCTGGCGCAGCCCGTTGTTCTGGGCGATGGCATCAACCTGCGTGGTGGGGTGAACGTAGAAGCGGTACTTGCTGCCGCGCACCCGCATGAACAGGTTCAAAAACATCCCCAGCGTGCGAATCCACAGCGCATCCCGCGGGAAGATCACACCATAAAAACGCACTGCCCGCGCAGACGATGTCTGCACCAGCCCCTGGACATCCGGGAAGCAGCAGATGACGCGGTCCAGCGTCACGATGTCTGCTGCCGCGATGTGCTCTGCCAGGTCCACAAAATTGCCGTAATGGTATTCGCCCTGGTAACCCTGGCGTTCTGCCTCCTGGCGCGCCGCCGCCAGATAAGCGGTCGAGGCGTCCACCCCGGTCACCGTGGCGACACCCGCCTTGACAAGTTCGTGTTGAATCGCGCCCACACCGCCGCCAATATCCAGCAGCGAAGCGCCTTTCACCCCTTGCCCGCGCAGAAACGTGATGAGATCCTGTGTCATCCCAGATACGCCGTGCTTGCGATACGCTTCAAGGTCACCAGACGCGATTCCAGTGTCGAAGAAATTCTCCAACCCCTCGCACTGCTGTGTACTACAACACTTCATGACACGCTCGCTTTCATTTGCGCCACATATACAAAATTACAGAACGTGCGCCGCCTGCCGCTCAGGGCGCGATGAACATGGTCAGATCGCGCCCTGCGTGCCACAGGCTGCCATCGGGCAGTACGGTTGCGGCGTCGAATTCGGCGCGGTCCAGCCGTGCGCCTCTCAGTAGCGCCCCCGTCAGATCTGCCCCCTGCAGCCGTGCCCGCCACAGATTAGCATTTTCCAACCCGGTCTGTCGCAGGATGGTGCTCTGCAACTGGGCCTGTGCCAGATGTGCACTGGCAAGGTTGGCTGCCGTCAGGTCAGCCCGGTTCAACCGGATTTCCCGGAGATTCGCACCCACCAGTACAGCCCTCTGCAGGTTCGCCCCTTGCAGATCCGCCGCCCCGAAATAGGCGCGGGCAAGATTGGTGCCTGCGAGGTTCACGCCCACAAGATCAGCCCGCGCCAGCAGCACCTCGTGCAGATCTGCGCCGGAAAAATCGACCCCGCGCAGCGATCCATCCTGAAACAGCAGCCGCTCTTTGAGCGCGTCTACCGCTTTCAAAGCCACCGCGTGATCGCCCGTAATCACCTGGCGCACCAAATGCTCAACAGACGGCTCGCGCCTGAACCATGACAGCCACATTCCCAGAACCCCTGGATACCATTCAACGCACACAGTATCCCGATTATAGCGGCTGATGGCGCAGTTTTTCACCAGTATATGCAGGTGATCCAGGATTAGCTGACCGCCAGTAGTGTTCGTGCTGCGGGTCGAGGAACTGCGTGATATCAGTTTCTGGTGTCCACTTGCTGCCGTCTGGCAGCGTCATATCGCGATTAAAATTGGCAGCACCCAGGTAGGCGTGCGATAGGTCGGCTTCGGTGAAGTCGGCATCGGCAAGGTTGGCGCGGCCCATCAGTGCGCGCTGCATGCGGGCCAGCCCGAAGTGTGCGCCCGTTAGCAACGGTTTATCCAGCGAGGCATCCACAAGGTT
>CAZQIJ010000279.1:0-6488 GCA_964592955.1 uncultured Anaerolineaceae bacterium | reverse complement strand
GCCCACCCCAGGTGGGAAGAAAAGCGCGTGTGTGACTGGCTGGTCGATGCGCTGCTGCGAATCAATACACCTGTTGCGCGGGTTGCCGTCAAACAGTGGAAGCAGGCATCTGTTTAACGTTGGACGTTTATTGCTGCTGCCAGGAGTTTTCTCCACTTTAGGACCGTCGAGGTATGCAAATCTTTGTAAGTTATGCCCGTGTAGATAAACCCTACTGTGTCCAGATTGTGGAAATGCTGGATTTCCATGATGTCTGGTACGATCAACGCCTGTATGCGGGGCAGAAATGGTGGAAGGAAATCCTGAATCGCCTGGAATGGTGCGACGGTTTCGTTTACCTGATCTCGCGGGACTCGCTCGACTCAGAATACTGCCAGCGTGAATTTGAGATTGCGCAAAGCCTGGGCAAACACATCTTTCCCCTGATTATTGACCCTGAGGTTACCCTTCCAGAGACGATCAGCCACATTCAATCGGCAGACCTCAGCAAAGGGTTAACCACAGAGACCGTGCGCGACCTGCTGCGCGCCATCTACATCGCAGAACAGAGCACCTGGCGACAGCATGCCATAGAAACCCCGCCAGCGCCTCCACCCGCGCCGCTGGATGATCAGGAGATCAACCGGTTCGTTAGCGAGGCGGCGCAGGCCATGGAGAAAGGCGAGTATGACCGGGCGGCCATGCTGTGGAATCAGATCCTTGCGTCTGACCGCCGCCCACGCTTCATTGATGTCGAGAAGCTGGCGGCAGAAGCAGAAGCGGCGCTTGAACGGCAGATGGAACGCCGTCAGATGGAACGCGATTACCGCCAGATCGTGGAGCTGGTGCATCTGCCAGCGACGCGTAATGCCGGGTTGCAGGCGTTTGAGGCCTTCAGCAAGGATTACCCGCATTACGATCCGGATAATCTCTCTGCCCTTCTTGTGAAGGCCAGGGCCAGCCATCCGGTGAATGCCGTAGAGCGGGCCAATGAACGCACGCGCCGTTTCCCGATGCTGGAATGGTGCGAAATCCCCGCCGGGAAAGTGCGAGTGGCCGGGTCGATGGCCAGCCGGGTCAAACAGATCGACACGTTCCTGATGGCGCGCTATCCCGTGACCAACAAGCAGTACCAGATCTTTCTTAACGCGCCGAACGGTTACGTCAACCCGCAGTGGTGGGACTATGCTGAGTCGGCGCGGCAGTGGCGGGCGGCCAACCCGAAACCGCGTCTTTCCAAGTTTGAAGGGCACGACCGACCCCGTGAGAGCGTGACCTGGTATGACGCGAAAGCCTTCTCCCTGTGGATCAGCGATCTGCTGAAGCTGGAGATCACGCTGCCGACCCTCCAGCAGCGGCAGCGGGCCATCATGGGCGATGACGAACGGATCTTCCCCTGGGGGAACACGTTTGAGCAAACGCGCTGCAACACGCGGGAGAGCGAACTGCGGTTGACCACCGTTGTGAACCGCTATCCAGATGGCGTGAGCCAGTATGGGGTTTATGACCTGGCCGGCAACGTGTGGGAGTGGTGCGCGGATGTGACCACCGCCGAAAAACCTGCCGAAGATGCCCAGGTCGAGACGCCGCAGGAGAAGGCGGTTGTTCATGGTGGGGCATTTGTCAGCCCATACGATCGCTGTCATGTGGGCATGTTCTATACACTTCCGCTGAATACCGTCTTTGCGTCCATCGGATTTCGCCTGATTTGTGTTCGATAGGGGGCTGCCGCCTGCGTGAAGATTGGTGGCCCGTAACCATGTGATATACTGGTACGCATGCACCCTTGTGCGGTTTGTGCCAGGATACCTGCTTTCACTCGACAACGCGTGCTTCAGGGTAAACAGACATGTCAGACGAAGAAAAACAGTCATCAGGACAGGGAATGAAGGTCGATATCGGCCAGATCGCGGCGGCAGGTCACGTCGTCATCGCAGGGCGCGATGCGCATGTGTCAGGTTCGACACGGGGTGACGGCCACGAAAACCAGACGGTCATTGTGGGGGGTGTGGAAGCCAGTGCAGACGAAGCACAGGCGCTGCGCGAGCTGCTGCACCAGATCGACGAAACGATTGCACGCGCAGGGCTGGATGCCTCTGCCCAGGATGCTGCACAGCACAACGCCGCACAGTTGAAACAACAGATCACGTCACCTGCCAAACCCAACGAGCACCTGCTGGTTCAGGCAGCAGAGGCGCTGCTCAGGTTTGGGCCGGAGGTCACCGGTGCCGTCGTCGCAGCATTCACCAATCCCTTAATCGGCAAGATCACCGCCTACGCGGGGGAGCGCGCGCTCGCGTTTTACCGTAAGCTTCGAGAGGCTGGCGAAGCGCCGGCCAGCGAACCACCGCAGGGTTGACAGACTGCTGCCATGAAGAAATGGATACTGGTCGAAGACGAACCGGATCTCTACGAAATCCTGAGCCACATCTATGACGGTCTGGGGGTGGAGGCCCATGCCTTTGCCACCGGCGAAGACGCTATGGCATGGCTCGATACCGTGCCGGTCAACGCCTCTGTGCCGCATGCCGCCGCAGCCCTGCCCATTTTCGCACTCATCGACATTCGGCTGCCGGGCAAGCTGGACGGCGTGGAGGTTGCGCAGCATTTCCGGGAGCACCCGCTGCTGCATGCCATGCCCATCGTACTGATGACCGCCTACCGCATTTCACCGCAGCAGGAAAGAGACATCATGGCACGCAGCGGCGCAAACATCCTGGTCTATAAACCCCTGCCAGACTTTCCTGCACTGCGCCGGATCTTCGTTGACCTCACTGGGCAAATCCCCGACTAACGCGGGTCGGGGCTGTTCAATTGGCGCAGAATGTCCACAATCTCTGTGTGTTCGGGCGCATCCAGGCGATCATCGGTCAGGATAGCCTGAAGCGACTGGCGCAGATGGTTGCGGATCATGTGGTGGGAGCCGAGCCGCGCGCGCATGTGGTTATCTGACCACACCTCGGCAGCAATGGCGATGCGGTACATATCGCCTTCATCGTAAGGCGCATCATGGGCCTGCTGCGTGTCTGGCAGCAGGCTTTCCAGATACGTCCATAACCGGTCCTGCCCCCGGTCATTGCCCAGAATCGCGCCGCAGAACAGGGCCACTTCGCGCCAGCGATACGGGTCCATACTGAGCAGGTGACAGATGTTTTCCGGGAATTTCCAGTCTTCGGCTGGCCGGGCCAGGCCCTCTGGCATACTGATCTCGTCATACTGCTCGATCAACGCGCAGGCCGCGAGATATTCCCGGATGCTGAGGTGCAGAAAACGGTAGCTGTCCTGGCTTTCCGCAACCAGGATCCCGTTGCGCGTGGCCAGATACTCCAGGACATCGTCAATGGCCGCACCGAGCAGGTTCTCCATGCCGTTACCGTTCAGCAACTGCGCGATGAGTTCAGGGCGCTTGATCATGGCGTCGTTGTCCTTGTAGCGCACGCGATCACGCTGCGTGTTGAAGGCCGTTAGCTGAAGCACGGCGCGCACGCGCTGCGTGTTGAGCGCCTCCAGCTTCTGGGAAAGCGGATCGTCTTCGTCCGGCGGATTCCATTTGTGCAGCAGGGTCACGGTCTTCTCATAGAGTTCTGCGCGGTTCTGCGGCAGATGCCGGTTTTCTTCGTGAATCAGCACCATCAGCGTCAGCAGCAGCGGCTGGCGCGCCAGTGACCAGAGATTGGTGCTGGACTTCAACGTCTGAATCAGGCCGACCGCGTATTTTCGGGCGTTTGTGTGCGCCGTCTCCGGCCCGCCCAGGCTGCCAGGGCGGGTCTCTGCTGCGCTGTTGTACCAGTTCCGCACATATTGGCTCACCTGCTCCCAGGTGAAGGGGGCCAGTTCCGCAGCCGCGAAATCGTCCGAAAGATGCCAGGGCATGTGGCTGCGGTAAGCGGCGCTGCGGCAGGTAACCAGTACACGGCAGTGCGGGAAGCGCAGCGCGAAATCCTCGATCACGTGCTTCGCCTTCTGGCGGTCTTTCGGGTTATAGATTTCGTCCAGCCCATCCAGCAGCAGAATCACGCCGTGAATCGCCTCTGAGGGTGCCGTGCCGTGCGCCTGCCGGGAAGTGTTCAGAAGGGTCAGCAGATGCGGCGCAAGCTCCGGAAAACGCCCCTTCAGGTAGCCCATCAGGTGGGTGTACTTCGCGTCTTTCATGTCGTTGGGGAAATGCGCAGGGTCACTGGCAAACTGCCGCAGCCGCACGTAGACAGGCACCAGCGCCCCATGCTCCCAGTCTTCCCCCAGCAGTTCCAGCCCGCGAATCTGATCCTGCGTTTCGGCTGCCGGATCACAGGCATACGCAAGCCCGATGCTCAGATAGCCGCACACGGTGCTCTTGCCAGTACCCGGCCCGCCCGTGATGACCAGGCGCGCCACCTGGCTGGCCACCTTGACCGTAGACAGCCGAAAATTCGAGAGATCCTGCTCGACCGCGCGCTGGCGCAGCCGCATCAGGGCATCAGCATTGGCCGCATCCAGGGGCGAGATGTTCCACACATCGAGAGGCGCATAGAGATGGTAGAGGCGCGTCTGAAGGTGGCGTATCGGTTCCGGGATGATGGTGGTCAAATCCAGGTAATTCCACTGCGCCCGCAGCTCGGCCAGATAAGTGACCAGTGCAGCGTCCTGCGCTGATCCCTGCGTATATACACTGCCACCAGCGATGATCACGTCCCGCTGGCTGGTGATCTGATCGGTTTTCACGTGCAGGGCCGGTACCGTGCCGGAACTGGCTGGCGGTGCGCTGTGCTGCAGAAAGTTCATCACCACATCGAAGACGACTTCGGGCGATGCGCCATTGAGCAGATTATTCTGAAACAGAAAATCGTAGGGCGCGCTCGTCTCCCCGGCGTGCAGCAGCGCAACCATCTCTATGACCGTAAGGGGCTGGGACCCCGGAGATCTGGCACGGTCGTTCAGCGCAGCGACCAGAGGCGCGGCGGCCTTAAGCGCCTGCAGCAGCGCGGCAGCGGCCCGGCTCTCCTCCGCACTGTTGGGCACGATGGGCAGCAGCACGAGGGCGAGGTGCTGCTGAAACGGACTGCGCAGATCCAGCGCCGCCGCCTCAGCAGCGAGGGTTTGCCAGTGGGTGAGCACATGGTCTTTCCATGCGGCTGGGGTCCTAGGAGCCATAACAATCCGCAATCTGATTATGAACCGAAATTTAACAGTGGATTGTAAATTGGAAGGCTAAGGTACACAAGCCAAAACGCTGCTGCATTTTGGCTGCTTGACGTTCGATGATCCCAACCGCACTGTGGTCGCTGCAAACAGGCAGGCTGCTTCTGCGCATCAGATATCTGGTACGCATGGATCCTGGTGGGGCGCTTGTGTAGCACATCGCCATTGTTCACGCTCAACCAAGTACCTCAACAAGATGAGAATGCGGGGTGCAGGGGGCTTCGCTCCCTGCCGGGGTCATAGGGGCAGCGCCCCTATACACGCGATGTGCGTTTCACCCTGCATCTTAAACTTGTCCTGGTACGAGGGCGTTACTTATGCCGACTGACCCACTAGCGCCGCGTTCCTCACCAAGCACGGCACACGGCTTGTCATCGTGCCTCAGGAAGGCGTTTGACCTGCCGCCTGCAAGGTCCCCGCCGTCTCGCGCCCTGTGAGCACAATGACCGCCGTTGCAGCGCAGGCCAGGAAGACGATCATCCACAGCACCGGCTGATAGGTCCCCGCCTGATCGTAGAGCAGACTGGCGATGAGTGGCGCAGAGGTGCTGGTCAGCGTCAGAAACAGCGCCATAATGCTGGAGATCCGTCCGTAATTTGCCACGCCGTACAGTTCGGCCATGATGGAGGGTCGCGCCAGTGTTACCGCCCCTTGCGCTGCCCCAAACACCAGGATGAACGCTCCAATCTGTATCGCTGTCTGCCCCATCAGCAGAAAGGACATCGCAGCGATGTGCAGCCCGAACACCCCAACGATGATCGTTCGCGTGGGGAAGCGCTGATCCAGCGGGGCGAAGATGATGCGCCCGACGACCTGCATGATACCAATCGCGCCCGTCGCAAAGGCAGCCGTGCTGGGGTCAATGCCCGCATCGATCAGGAACGGGATGAAGTGAACACGGATGGCCGCCACAGAGAGCGAAATCAACCCGAAACCCAGCGTAAGCAGCCAGAACACCCGCCCGGTAATGGCGGTGCGGAACGAGACACCCGGCAGCGGCTGGGATACAGCATCGCGCGATACCGGGATGCCGTCCGGCTCCAGGCCGAGATCTGCCGGACGGCGGCGCAGGATGAACGCATGAAGCGGAATCGTCATGCAGGCGAGAAAGATACCGAGCAGCAGCACCGCCGTGCGCCAACCGAACGCCCCCAGAAGCGCGTCGGAGAGGGGCAGGAAGATGGTACTGGCGAAACCGGCGGCGAAGGTGACGACCGCCAGCGCTTTGCTTCGCTGTCTGCGAAACCACTGCGCGATGACCGCGAAGGCCGGTTCGTACAGCACAGCGGCAGCGCACGCCCCCAACCCGATCCAGATAAGGTAGAAGGCCG
>CAZQIJ010000278.1:0-6495 GCA_964592955.1 uncultured Anaerolineaceae bacterium | reverse complement strand
CGCTTTTTTATTCTGGATGCGGTGTTCCTGGTATGGTCACTCGGCGCGGCATCAGGCACCGGCAAGGGCGTTCAGGCAGGTTGTGGCGAGATGCGCTTCGTGCGGCATGTGAAGCGTTTCGGCATGTTGGAGGGCCTGCCGAAAGTGCCGGGCGGCTTCTGCCGGGTTATGGTTGAGGCGTGCCATACGCCCGCGCCATATGGCGCTGCGCGGCCTGCCGACCGGGTAGAGACGCGTGAAGCGAAACAGGTAGCTGCATGCAGCGTTCAGCGCGCTGGCGGCGAAGGTTCCAGGCGCGCGCTCTGCGGCAGACAGCAGGACATCGCCAATGGCGGCATAGCTTTCGAGCATGGAGTAGGCGTTGGGGGCGCTTTTGCCGATCAGGACGCGGGTTTCTTCGGCATAGCGCATGGCATCATCAAACAGGCCGAGGATGAGGCTGGCACGCGCCAGCGCACCGTGCGCCCGGATCCGGGAGGTGAGCTGAAGGTCATATTCGCCTCGTTCGAGGGTGAGGGTGATGACTTCCACGGCTTCGGCGGCACGGCCAAGGGCGTTGAGGTCTTCGGCCATGGCCAGGCGTCCCCAACCCATCTGCTGCACGTTATCGATGGCGATGGCGGCCTGAAGCGCCTCGCTGTTGAGGGCAATGGCTTCCTGGAAATTCCCCTGGAGGTGACGGGCTACGGCGCGGGTGGTGCGCGTTTGGATCGCCTCGCGGCGGTCTCCGAGCTGGTCGGCAAGGGCCAGCGCCAGGTCGAGCGAGGCGTCGGCACGCTGCCACGCGCCAATCCCCGTAAAATAGACGCCGCGCACGTTGGCGACCTGCATCAGGGCGCGTTTATCCGGGAGGGTTTCGGCGATGCGTTCTGAGCGCAGGCCGTAGGACTCTGCCAGGCCATAATGGGGGACGAGGCTGGCGGCAACGCACATATTGACGTTGGCGCGTGCCTGTTCAAAGGATGGGGGGGCCTGTTCGGCCAGGTTGAGCATGCGCAGCACGCAGTAGATGCCGAGGACGGTTTCGGTGGTGAAGTAGCTGATTTCCCCCAGCAGCCCCAGGATGCGCGCGGCTTCGAGGGTTTCTTCCGGGGAAGCGGTGTGGGGAACGCGCAGCAACCGATGCCCCACCTGGCGCACAAGCTGGCCGACCAGCCCGACGGCGAGCGCTGACGGAATGCGCCGGTTCATGAGCGTGAGCGCGCGCTCCAGCTCGCGGCGGGCTTCGCTGAGCCTGCCAAGCCCATACTGCGCCTGCCCAAGCTGGCGACGCAGCGCGGCAGTTTCGCCATAGCGCAGGGCGATGGTGAGGAATTCGACGGCCACTTTATTCGCCCCGTTTTTAAGGGCGTCTTCGCCGGCCTGCGCGGCGTAATGCGCCTGGCGCGGGAGGTCGCCGGCTTCGCCATAATGGTAGGCGAGCGCGGCGGCCTGCTGCCTGCCATAATGGGAGTCGATAAGCCCCGCAAGCTGGCGATGGA
The DNA here is from genome assembly GCA_964592955.1 of uncultured Anaerolineaceae bacterium. Lineage (GTDB taxonomy): Bacteria > Chloroflexota > Anaerolineae > Aggregatilineales > Phototrophicaceae > CAZQIJ01. The sequence continues at coordinate 5,014 of CAZQIJ010000278.1, read as the reverse complement.
GCGCGGGCAGCACTTCGAAGGAGAGGCTCTTCACAAGCCCTTCGCGCAGCTTATCGTGGGTGAAGCGCCACGCGCCTTCGTGGAATTCCAGCACTGCGGCATCTGAACATTCGGTGAGCCAGTTATCGAGGTTGGCGCGCACAGCCCGCAGCAGGGTGAGGTCTAGCTGGCGGCCTGCCACCGCGGCGAGTTCGAGCAGGGCGCGGCTGGGCTGGCTGATGCGGCTGAGGCGGCGCTGCACCACATTGGCGATGCCCCCCGCGAAGATATGTTCCGGCAGCGTGATTCTGCCGATGGCGTCCAGCGTCCCGGCTTCTTCGGCCAGGGCGCGCACCACCTCCACGAGGAAAAAGACGTTGCCTTCGGTTTCGCGCTGGAGCAGGTCAACCACGCCTGGATGGGCACCGTTTTCGCCCAGCATAGACACGCTGAGCGCCTCGATATGCTCGGCACGCAGACGGGCGAGCTTCATGACCTGCATCTCTGGCAGGGTATTTGGCAGGGCGGGGGTTTCGTCGTCGCGGTAACTGCCGATGATGACGAGGCGCGTACCAGATGCGCGGCGCAGCAGTACGCGCAGCAGTTCGAGGCTGTCATCGCTGGCCCAGTGCAGATCTTCCAGAATCAGCAGCAGCGGGCCGGGCTGACGCCTGAGGATATCGGCGACGGTGGCGTAGAAGCGGGTGCGCGCGGAGGAGGGATCGAGCTGGGGCGCGTTGGGCGTGGCGGGATCGAGCATCTCCGGGACGAACGGCTTCAGCACGCTGGCCTCGAAGGGTTCGGCCTGAAGGGCCAGAAACCGCATCAGGTCCTGCCACACCTGGTAGGTCGTCCCGCCATCGCTCACAGCCTGCCCGCGCAGCACCTGCGCGCCCTTGACGAGGGCACGGATGCGCAGTTCGTCCAGAAGGCGGGATTTGCCGACGCCGCTTTCGCCGCCGACCAGCCAGGCCGATGCCTGGCCCTCGCCTGCGGCGTCAAGCGCGTGAGAGAGCGTATCGAGTTCGGCGGCGCGCCCCACAAAATGCGCGGCCTGCAGGAAACTTTCGCGGATTTCAGGCAGCTCGATCTGCGGTTCGCCGAAGACGCGTTCCAGCGCCGTGATGACGTGGGCTGCGTCCTGGTAGCGCTGATGCGGGTCTTTTTCCAGCAGGCGCATGATGAGATCGCGGACGGCATCCGGCAGCAGGCTGGACTCCGGAACTTTGGAGAGCACCTGTGCCACCAGCGCGCCCATGTTCGACACATCGAAGGGATGCTTGCCCGCGAACATCTCGTAGGCGATCACGCCGACGGCGTAGAGATCGGCGGCTTTGCTGGCCCCTTCACCGCTGAGGACTTCCGGCGCGAGATACGCCAGCGTCCCGGCGATTTCGTCACCCTGCGGCAGGGCGTCGTGCGAGACGGCCAGGCCGAAATCCAGCACGCGCACGACACTGTCTTCAACCAGCACATTATCGGGCTTCAGGTCTCGGTGCAGGATGCCGCGCCGGTGCAGATAGGTGAGGGCGCGCAGCATCTGCAGCAGCAGATCGTGCGGGGGCAGGTGGCGGGAGGCGGCGGTGATGGTCTGCGGTTCCAGGAGCATTTCCATGGTGAAGAACGGCAGCCGGTCGGCGTCGAAGCCGTAGTCCAGCACGCTGATGATGTTGGGATGGCGCAGGGTGGCCAGCGTGCGGAATTCTTCGGCCAGCGCCAGGCGAAAATCTGCGCTGGCGTGCATGGAGGCGAACTGAAGGCTTTGGGGTGCGGCGGTGATGCGTTTGAGGGCGACATGCTGCCGCGTAAGCCGGTCATAGGCGCGATAGATGGCCCCCATCGCGCCCGCGCCGATCTGGGTTTCGAGTGTATAGCGCCTGTTGGCCAGTTCTAGCATGGCTGATTACCGTCACAATCTCAGTTAAGGGTAACAAGATGGGTGTGCGGTTAATTATACACTGGCATCTGCTGGCCTTGCAGAGACGACTTTGCAGCGCTGCGCCGCCACACCGCGCGCGTCACAGGGCAAGGGCGAGGATCTCGCGGATTTCGTCCGCGGTCAGTTTGATGGGGTTACCCTGCATGGAACTGGACGCTGCGGATTTTTCGACCAGCGCGTCGAAGGCTTCAGAGGTCAGGCCCCAATGTTCAAGGGGCGGAATGCGAAGCTCGGTGCTCAGCGCGCAAAGGTACGGCGCGGCGGATTCCGGGTCATGGTGGCCAGTGAGCAGGTTGGCGACCCTCGCATAGCGGCGCAGCGCTTCGCCCCCTGGGTCGCGCTCGCGCAGCGCGCGCACGTTCGCGGCAGTGTCGTGCGGCAGCAGGCGGGCGCAAATGGCCCCGTGCGGCGCGTCGAACATCCCGCCGAAAGGCCCCGCGATGCCGTGTACCGCGCCGAGTTTGGCGTTGGAGAGCGCCAGCCCGCCGAACAATGCGGCGAGCGCCATATTCTCGCGGGCGGCCACATCTGCGCAGTCCTGGCAGGCGCGGCGGATCGACCCGGCTGCGCGGGGGATGGCGTCCAGGCACAGGGCGTCGGTATGGGGATTGGCTTTGTTGGAGACATACGGCTCGATGACCTGGGTCAGCGCATCCAGACCGCTGTAGGCGGTGACGGCGGGCGGGCTGCTCAGCGTCAGCATCGGATCGACCAGCGCCAGGCGCGGCAGCATCAGCGGGCTGCGCAAACTGACCTTCAGGCGATGGTCGGGCGAGGCCAGCACGCCGTTGCTGGTGACCTCCGCACCGGTACCGGCGGTGGTGGGAATGGCGACAAACGGCAGCGGGGGGTTATCCAGGGCGCGGCCACTGCCGATGACTTCGAGATAGTCAAGCGCGTCAGCGGGATTGGCCACCAGGGCAGCGATCACTTTGCCGGTATCGATGACCGCGCCACCGCCAAAGCTGACGATCCACTGGGCACCGGCTTCGCGGGCTGCCTGCACCCCGCGGCGCGCATCGTCAATTTTCGGCTCGCCTGAAACGCTGAACGTGTCGTAACGGATGTGTTCTGCATCCAGCCGCTCATACAGCGGCGCGGCGCGCTGTGGGGTTGCGCCGGTGACGACGAGCGCACACGCACCGAACGCGCGGAAGGTGGCGGATTTCAGCGTATCGACGCCAAACACGATGCGCGGCGCGGTCGCAAAAGTAAACATGGGAAGCTGTGCGGGTGCCATTCATTACCCCTGTTTGCATATGAACATCGCGTTCATCTTACCGCGTGATGCGCTGCGCGAAAGAGTACCAACGTCAGGGGTGCCGGGTTACGGGCGGTTCTTGCCTGGCTTCGCCATACCCGTCCCGCGCCCGGCGGCTTCGTCGTAATTGAGGATCATCAGGTTACGGGCGCGGAGGTCGATGATGCGATCGGCGGCTTCCCTGACCTGAGGATCCGGTGACTGGAGCGCCTCTTGCAGAATCTGCTCGCCAACGGGCGACATGAGCGCGACCGCCACCCGCACGAGATGGGCCTTGACCGCGCCGTGTGTTTCGCGCGTAAAGGTTTGCACAAGCAGGGCATCGGCGCGCGCGTGGCGCATCCAGGCCAGCGGCCAGAAGGCGGCCATGCGGGCGGCAGGCAGCCGATCCTGAAGGGCCTGCTCCATGGAGTCCAGCAGTGTGTGGGCGGCGGGATGGGTGGCAAGGTTGATATTGAGGTAATTGGTGGCGTGGAAGAAGGCCCGGAGAACGGTTTCGCGCGCGCCGGCCTGGGTGCCGGAGATCACGGCGGCCAGCTCTTCCACTGCGCGCTCGTGCGCCAGTTCCAGCAGGCTGAGCGTGGCGGCATAGAGCACTGTGGGATTCCGGTCTGCCAGGGCGGAACGGACGACGGGCAGCGCCTGAGGGGTGTCGTTGTTGCTGAGGGCTTCAAGCACCTTTACGCGCACATCGGGATCGCCTGCCAGCAGCGCCGCCTGCAGGACGGGGACGGCTGCCGGGTCCTGGCAGTCGCGCAGGCCGTAGGCCGCGGCTTCGCGCACATTGTCTTCTTCGTGGGGGAGGATTTCGGCCATGAGCTGGTAGGCGTTCAGCTCGCGCAGACCGCACAGGGCATAGACGGCCGCCTCGCGCACACGGGAGTCTGCATCTGCCAGCGCCTGGCGCAGCAGCGGCTGGGCCGCGTACCAGGTAAAGCCGTTGAGGTGACGGGCGACGCTGGCACGGGCTGGCGCGCTCCCGCTGGTAAGGACACGCTGCATCACGCTGCGGGCGTCACGGTCACCGCGCGCGCTGAGGGCAACCGCTGCGTTATAGCGCGCCCAGAACGAGTCGCTCTTGAGCGCGGCTTCGGCGGCGGCCAGTGAGATTGCTTCCGGCGGCAGACGGTTGAGCATGGTCGCCACGCCGCGCAGGGATAACCGCTGTTCCCCGCTGGGGCGATCCGCCAGCAGCGGTTCGTCACCCGTAATGCCACCGGCGGCGGTGGCAGATGCCTGAGCCTTGCCAAGCGTGGCCACCACCGCATCCTTGAGCAGTTCACGGCGTGTGCTGAGGTCGAAGACCGTCACGCGGAGCCTGCGCTGATCGTCAATGTCGAACAGGGCGCGCAGGCGCGGTTGTGCGGCTTTGCCGGGTGGGTCGAGGCGGACGCGCACAGCGTCGTGCTGGTTGAGCGGCATGATATGTTCGGCAGCGGTATCTACTTTGGCGACAAACACCGTTTGCCCGCCTTCATAGCGGACTTCCATCATGCCGCCGGACTCCGCGCCGATTTCGCCGACGACGAATTCCACAGCCTGCTGGCCATCGCGGGAAGCAGCCAGCTCCACCGCTACGGGTCTTGGCGAGGGGTAGCGGCTGCCCATAGGGATAATCTCGTCGTAGCGCTGCTGGCGATTGTGCGGGTCGAGATAGCGCAGGCCGTAGCTTTGGCCGAGATAATCATCGAGGCCATAGCCTGCGGCCACCTGAAGCGCGCCCTCGGCGACCGCTGTAAACGGTTTATCTGCGCGGACGGCGGTCTCGCCAAAATAGCCTTTCAGCGCGGCCTGCACAGATGGCATGAGTGAGACGCCACCCACCAGCAGCACAT
>CAZQIJ010000277.1:0-6515 GCA_964592955.1 uncultured Anaerolineaceae bacterium | reverse complement strand
CACAAAAGCCGCGCTCAAGCCCAGCACGCTGCCGTAATCCCCAGGGGATACGCGCTGCGTCATCAGGCTGTTGAGGTTGGCGCGAATGAGCCCAGAGCCGACCGCGACCGGGATCACTGCCAGCGCGATCCACACGACGCCGCCCAGCCCCCGGTTTTCGTTGGGCGGCAGCGGCACGCCAATTTCCCCGATGACGGCCTCCGTGCCGGTTACGCTGGCGTCTGCCAGCAGCCGCGTCTGCGTGATTTCGCGCACGTAAAACGGGTGCGGCTGATCTGGCGTGAGCGCCACCGCCAGCAGCCCAACCGCCAGCAGCGACAGCGCCGCCACCACCAGCCGCCCTTCACCATAGCGGCGGCTCCAGCGGCCCAGGTAGCGGAGCTGCACCACCACCAGCACAACGCCCACGACGATGAAGAGAATCGCGGTGCCCTGCCCCAGCAGCCCCAGTCGGCTGAGCGTGAACAGTCCGAGCAGCGCCTCGAACCCGAAGAAGATCACCTGCTGGGCGAACATCAGCAGCAGCAGCAGGTTGACGTGCGGCGTGCGCAGCATCCGCAGGACGGGGACGCCCAGGCGCGCCGTGCCGCGTTTTTCTGGCGGCAGCGTTTCCTTAAAGACAAACAGCGTGAGCAGCACAGACAGGAACGAGTAGGCCGCCGCGATCAGCGCCGGGATGCCGAGGTTATCGGTAAATTCCAGCGTGCCCAGCGCGATGAGCGGCCCGAAGATGAAGCCCAGCCCGAAGGCCGCGCCGGTTAGCCCCAGGCCCTGGGCGCGCGTCTCTTTGGTGGTGATATCGGTGAGCGCGGCCTGCGCGGTGGAGATGTTTGCCCCGAAGGTGCCATCCAGCACGCGCGAAAGGATCACCAGCGTCAGCGAGTTGGCCAGGCCGAGCATGATGAAGCTGAGGCACGTCGTGATCTGGCTGATGAGCAGCAGCGGTTTGCGCCCATAGCGGTCACTTAGCGCGCCCATGATGGGCACCCCGGCAAGCTGCGCCAGCGGGAAAGCCGCCGCCACCAGGCCGATTTCCAGCGGTGTGGCCCCAAACCGCGCCGCATACAGGTGCAGCAGCGGCAGGATAATCGTCAGGCCGAGGATATCGACCAGCGTCAGGACGAAGATCGGCAGGGCGCGCCCGTAATCCAGGTGCGGGGGCGGCGCGGCGGGTGCGTCTGGCGCTGGCGGCGGTGTGGATGGCGGTATGGATGGCGGTGTGGATGAAGGAAATTCGCTCATGGGACCTGCTCATGTGAATGGTGCGGATAGTGCGGTGCCAAGTATGCCGCACGCGCGCAGATTGTCCAGGGCAGGGACGCGGCCAGCGTGCTGAATTTGGGGCGAAATGGCCAGCGTGCTGTGCGGCAGGGGGCGTGGCGGGATTTGTCCCGGATACAGGTGTTGTACAATATCTGTGTAATCTTTATGCGGTACCGTGCAGCAGGGGGCGGTGTGCCGCGTGGGGATGAAGGCAAGAACAAGCGCGACAGAACCTCCCTGAGGTGTTACCTTCTGATGAATAGCGTAGTGTAAAGTATGCAACCATGACCCGAGGACGCACCATTTTTCTGATTGATGACGAGGTGACGCTGCGCGATGTGGTGCGGCGCTATCTCGAACGTGAAGGCTACAAAGTGATCGAGGCGGCCACCGGACCAGAAGCGCTGGCGCTGATGTCTGACCACAGCGCGGATCTGATTATCCTGGACATCATGCTGCCGGGCCTGGACGGATTCACGCTGGCGCGGGCGATTCGCAGCGGTGTGGATCATGCGCCGCTGCGCGTGGACAGCGGTGTACCCATCATCATGCTGACATCGCGCGGCAGCGAACCGGACCGCATTATGGGTTTTGAACTGGGCGTTGATGATTACGTCGTTAAGCCATTCAGCCCGCGCGAACTGGTGGCGCGGGTGAAGGCGGTGCTGCGGCGCGCCAACCCCCAGGAAGCGCAGCCGGAAAAGCCGCTGGAGTATCTTCACATCCGCATCGACCCGCTGCGGCGCGTGGTGACGGTGCGGAAACAGCCAGTGAACCTGACCGCCAAAGAGTTTGACCTGCTGTGGGTCATGGCGCGCTCGCCGCAGCAGGTGTTCACGCGCGAGCAGCTTCTGAACAAAGTGTGGGGCTACGAATTTTATGGCGACGAGAGCACCGTGACCGTCCACATTCGCCGCCTGCGCGAGAAGATCGAAAGCGACCCCTCCAACCCGGCCTATTTGCAGACGGTGTGGGGACTGGGTTACAAGTTTGAACCGGATGCATCGTGAAGCGACTGCCAGTGTTCCTGCTGTTTGTGGTGCCGGCGGCGGCGGGTGCAGCGCTGCTGCTGCTCATTATGGGCGAAGGCGCGCCGCCAGAAGACATCCGCATCCTGTTCGCGTTCATGTGTTTCAGCGGCAGCGCTTCGATGGCGCTGGCTTATGGGCTGGTGCGCGGCGGCGTGATTCACTGGTTCAACAGTGTGCGCTGGACGCTGCTGGCCGCCATCCTGATGACGGTGGCGCTGGTGTTCGTGAATGTGTGGCTGACGGCGCAGTTGATGTTCATCAGCGAACACGACCTGCTGCTGACGAGTGTGCTGCTGGTGTTTGCCGGGTCGGTATCGGCGGCAGCGGTCTTTTATATGTCTGGGGCGCTCATCATGCGCATTCACGCGCTTTCGCACATCGCCGAAAAGCTGGCGCATGGCGACCTTTCTGCGCGGGTGGCGCTTTCTGGCAAAGATGAACTGGCAGAGCTGGCGCACGCCTTCAACACGATGGCAGACGCGCTGCAAACCGTGGACGTGCAGAAGCGCCAGCTTGAACAGGCGCGCCGTGACCTGATCGCGTGGGTTTCGCACGATCTGCGCACGCCGCTGGCCGCCATCCGCGCCATGAACGATGCCATGCTGGATGGCGTGGTGGCCGACGGCGAAACCATTCAGCGCTACCAGATCAACACGCAGAAAGAAATCCAGCATCTGGCGCGGCTGATTGATGACCTGTTTCAACTGGCGCAGTTGGACGCGGGCCGCGCGGACCTGCAGTTTGAGGTAACGTCTCTGCGCGACCTGATCTCGGATACACTGGGCAGCCTCTCTGCACGGGCACAGCGCCTGCAGGTCACGCTCACGGGTGATGTGATGGACGGCATAGACATGCTGCGCCTCGCCCCGGATAAAATCCAGCGGGTGTTGTATAACCTGATGGATAACGCGCTGAACCACACGCCACCGGGTGGGTGTGTGAAGCTGACGGCAGAGTACAGGAGCGGCGTGGTACATGTGAGCATCTACAACAGCGGCTCGCGCATTGCAGAGGCAGACCTGCCGCACCTCTTCGAGAGTTTTTATCGCGGCGAGGCGTCGCGCGCGCAGAAGGACGGCCACCGCGGGACGGGGCTGGGGCTGGCGATTGCGCGCGGGTTTGTGGAAGCGCACGGCGGCAGGATCTGGGTTGAGACGGCACAGGACGGCGTGACGTTCGTGTTTACCATGGCGTGATGCAGGTGAGGGCGCGGGGGGCATGCACCGTGTGTGACGCAAACACCCCGTGCGCAGTGCTGGCACGGGGTGTGGGGTTTGTGTGGCGGTGCGCTGGCTGCTGCCGTTTAGCGGCGGGCGGTGCGTGCGCGCAGGCTTAAGACCGAGAAGGTGAAGCTGACCGCGATGAAGGCCGCCGTCACCAGGAAACCGATGAGCAGCTTATCCGGTTCCCAGCCGCGATTGAGCAGGCCGCGCGTGGCATCCAGGATATAGGTGATGGGGTTGAAGTCTGCCACCGTGCGGATCCAGCCGTCCAGCAGTTCCAGCGGGGTGTAGGCCGCCGTGAGGAAGGTGAGCGGGAAGAACATGAAGCTGAAGCCCGTCACGGCGCTGCTGCTGCCGGTGCGCAGCGCCACGCCCACGATGAAGCCAGACAGCGCCACGCCCACCATCAGCGCATAGCCCAGCAGCATCGCCAGGCCCGGCAGCCCGGTGGCGGGTTCCAGGCCCATGATGACGCCCACGAAAAGCACCACCATCGACTGGAAGACCAGCACCAGCGCCCCGGCGATCATGGGGCCGGCCAGCATGGCGGCGCGGCTGACTGGGGTGAGCAGCAGTTTGTCGAAGTAGCCATTCTCCAGGTCGCGGACGATGGACTCGCCGGCCACGCTGGAGCCGCTGAGGGCAGTGCTGATGATGGACAGCGGCAGAATGAAGCCCAGATAGCTTTGCCCGGCCAGGAAGAAGTTTGCAGCGCCCCCCAGCGAGCCTTCGAAGATCACCAGGAAGAACACGCCCAGGATGGTGCCCGGAATAATGGCGGCAGGCTGGCGCAGGGTAACATTCAGGCTGCGGCGGGTCATCATCCAAACCTGCGGCAGAAACGGCATGGTGCTGGAGCGCAGGTCGGCTTCTTCCGCCACCTGAACGGTGCTTGTTGTTGAGGTCATCACACCCATGGGTTGGTCTGTATCCTTTGTCTTGGTTTTCGGTCAGTCTGGTAAGTGCGGGTTGCTGCGCGAGCTACGCGGCCTGCGTTTCGGTCTTTTCTTCGGTCACGAAGCGCTGGCCCGTCACCTGAAGGAACACATCGTCCAGCGTGGGCTGGGTGAGCGTCAGCGAGATCGGGCTGAGGTCTGCCCCCTGCAAGCGCGTGACCACAGCGGGGACGGCGGCAGCGGCGTTGGGCAGATACAGGCGCAGGGTGGTGCCGTCGATCTGGGTGCGCGTGGCCATCTCTGCCACTTCGCTGCGCGCCAGTTCAACATGCATCTCGTTGGCAAACACCAGGTTGATGGCGTCCCCGCCCAGTTTGGCCTTCAGCTCGCTGCCCTTGCCTTCGACCGCGATCTGACCCTTGTTGATGATGCTGATGCGGTTGGCCAGCACATCGGCTTCTTCCAGATACTGGGTGGTGAGGAAGATCGTCATGCCTTCTTCGCGGTTGAGGCGGTAGACCTCATCCCAGATATCGCGGCGGCTGGCGGGATCCAGGCCGGTGGTTGGCTCGTCCAGGAAGAGCACGGCGGGGTTGTGGACGAGTGCCAGTGCCAGGTCCAGGCGGCGGCGCATACCGCCGCTGTATTTGCCGACGGGGCGCGCGGTGAACTCGGTCAGCTTCACAATTTCCAGCAGTTCGCTGGCGCGCAGCGTGGCCTCGCGGTAGGTCATGCCAAAGGTGCGCCCCTGGATCGTGAGCAGCTCCATGGATTTCATCAGCGGATCGAGGCCGATTTCCTGAAGCGCCACGCCTGAAAGCCGCCGCACCTGGAACGCTGCGTCGCGCACGTCATAACCGCCCACGGTGGCATGACCGGCGGTGGGCAGGATGAGCGTCGTCAGCATCGCCACAGTTGTGCTTTTGCCCGCGCCGTTTGGCCCCAGAAAGCCATAAATTTCACCGGATTCGACCTTGAACGAAACTTCGTTCACGGCGACGAAATCCCCGTACTGTTTCACCAGACCATCAACTACGATTTCGCGATTCTGCATGTGCCCTGTCCCCATCCTGTTGTCTTCGTCCTATTGGCTTCGTTCTGTTGTGTTCGTCTTGTTCGCTGCGTTTGGTCATGCTGCCGCTGTGGGCAGCGCCTTACTGATTGTTCAGTAAGTGTCGTAAGCATCAAAAATGTGCCGTCTACAGCACACGCGACAGTATCGGGTTTCGCCGTGAATGGTTACTGAACATTCAATAAGTGAACGGTGAAAAAAAACACTTACTCCCGGCGCGTCTTGATTCCGTGCAGCAGGATCGACAGCGCATCGTTGATCATGTCATCTGCCGACACGCCAAAATCGAACTGGCGATCCAGAAACCCGGTCCAGTTCATGATGGCGATCAGCATTCCGGCGAAGCCGTTGGGGTCGAGATCGCGGATTTCGCCGCGTTCCTGGGCATCGCGGATGATGCGTGTGATGGGCTGCATGATGGCGGCGGAGACCTCCGCCAGCAGCTCGTGGGCATAGCTGTCTGAGATATGGGCTGCGTCTGACCGCAGCATGCGCATCATGTCTATGGGAAGCTGCGCCACCAGCCAGCGGGCGACCGCGCCCAGTTGTTCTTCCAGGGAAGGGCCAGCGGTGGCGATGGCGTGTACCATGCCTTCGCGCTGACGGTGAAGATTGCGCGCCACGACCTCACGAAAGAGCTGCGCCTTGCCATCTGGCGCGTGGTAATAGAGGGCGGCCTGCCGCACCCCCAGCTTATCCGCGATATCGCGCATGGTGACGGACGCGAAACCGCGTTCCATAAAAAGCACCTCGGCGGTATCCAGCACCCGCTCGCGGGACTCGCTGATTTCCTCAACTTTCTTAGGCATCGACAATCCTTAATCTACTATTCGTTTACTTTGTACCAGACTTGGCAGAAAAAGTAAAATGAGGCTCTGTGTAGTGGGGGGCTTTTGCAAAGCCGGGGTGCCAGGGGACTTAGGCTGTACCAGACAAAAAACCGGCCACCGATTCAGGCGGGCGGGGACAGTGCCGCGCCCCTACAAGTGATTGACTATTTTCTTGGAATAGCCTTATGGAAAACGCCAAT
>CAZQIJ010000276.1:0-6517 GCA_964592955.1 uncultured Anaerolineaceae bacterium | reverse complement strand
GTCAGTTACAGCATACCGAATTGAGCTTAAGCGCTGCTGTAATGTGGATAAGAACGCAGGGCAAACAGGGTGATTTGGGTGAACGAGGGGCTGGATTTCTGTGCCCCTCGTTCACCCGGCGAAAATCGCGGGGTCTATGCGGGTTTGGCCAATGGATCAGTCTCCAGCGGCCACAACAGGCTGCGCTTGCGGCAGTGCGTCTGCAATCAGCTCTACGACATCTTTCACGACCGGGCCATTAGGCATTTCGGTGCGGGCACTTTCAAACATCTGCATACAGAAGGGGCAGCCCACCGCTACGATCTCGGCACCGGTGGAGGCTGCTTCCTCGTAACGCTCTATGTTGACAGGTTTCGTGCCGTGTTCTTCTTCTTTCCAGAACTGAGCACCCCCTGCGCCACAGCATAAGGATGCTTTGCCGCTGCGCGGCATTTCGACCAGGGTCATTCCGGCCTGGCTCAGGACGCTGCGCGGTTCGTTCACGATGTCGTTGTGACGTCCCAGGTAACAGGGATCGTGGAACGTTACATTGCTCATGCGGTTGGGATGTGCATTCTGCAGCACCTTGCCCGCGCCGATCAGCTCCTCGATGAGCTGCGTATGGTGGATGACCTCGTAATTGCCGCCAAACTGATGATATTCCTTAGCCAGGTTATGGAAACAGTGCGGGCATGTGACCACAATGCGCGGTGGGTTCACTGCGTTCAGCGTTTCGACGTTGGTCGTCGCCAGTTCGAAGTACGTGTCTTCCTTGCCTGCGCGCCGCGCCACGTCGCCGGTGCAGTTCTCCTGTTCACCCAGCACCGCGAAATTGACCCCGGCTGTGTTCAGCACTTTCACCAGGGCGCGGGCGGTAAGCTGCGCGCGTGGATCATAGCTCACGGCACAGCCCGTCCAGTAGAGAATGTCGAAATTCGGGTTCTCTTCGACGGTGGGCACCGGGAAATCCAGGCCATTGGCCCAGCGGAAACGGCTTTCGGAAACCTGCCAGGGGTTCCCGGCGCGCTCCATGCCTTTGAAGGCGTTCTGCAGTTCTGCCGGGAAGTTGGCTTCCATCAGCACCAGATCGCGGCGGATGTTGAGGATGTCCAGCATCGGTTCGTTGCCCACCGGGCAGATATCCACACAGGCACCGCACGAGGTGCAGGCCCACACCGCAGATTCGCTGATGGCCAGCCCCACCAGTGCCGGGGCTTCTGCCCCCTGTGCCAGCAGATGCTGATGTTCGCGCAGCAGGTACCGTTTGTTGATTTCAAGGGCAGACGGCGACAGCTCTTTGCCTGTGATGTAGGCCGGGCACACATCCTGGCAGCGGTTGCACTGAATGCAGGCATAGGCATCCACAATGCTGGTCATCGGCAGATCCGTCAGCGTCTTGACGCCGAACTGCTCAAGCGCCTCGTCTTCGAGATCGAGCTTATCCATTTCGCCCAGCGACGTGCGATGCGGACGGGTCAGATAATTGAGGGGTGCCATGAACAGGTGCGCATGCTTGGACTGTGCGAAGTAGGGTGTGAAGATCAGAATGCCGCCCAGCGCCACCCACCAGAAGAGGTGTTCCAGCATGACGATGCCATCTGCGCTGAACCCAGCAAAGAGCGGCGACACCAGCGTCGCAAAGGGCTGAAGCAGGTCTGCGCCGCCATGTTCGGGATGCGCCAGTGCCGCGGCTTCCCCCAGGAAGCGCGCCCCCACATGCAGCATGATGAACCCGGCGACGATGATCGAGTCCTGGCGGATGCCGCCCGCCGCCACCTTAGGATGCAGCAGCACATTTTCGTGAAACGTCAGTTCCTTGCGGTTGGGCAGCACGAAGCGCCGCAGGATGAAATAGGCCACCCCTACCAGCACCACCACGCTCAGAACATCGGCAGCGAAGCGATACAGGCCGTTGAAGACTGTATCTTCTCCCAGGAAGTGAAAATCCGGGAAGAACCCTTTCAGCCCGTCCGCTACGTTGACAATAAAGAAATAGGTGAAACCCCACACAATCCCCAGGTGAAACAGGCTGCTGATGCGGCGAAACTTGAGGGTGGTGGTTTGCGAAAGATAAACCCACAGCGCCTGGGCGGCACGGCGCGGCAGGTTATCCAGGTGGAGCTTGCCCTGGCCGCGATTCACCGTCAGCCACATATCGCGGAAACCGGCATACGTTGCGCCGACTGCCAGAACCGCCAGTACGACGAACAACATTTTCTCGACACTCGTCAGCATAAGTGAGTCCCTTACAACTGCGACTAATTTGACTTTAATTTTCGCAGGCGGAGTTTACCACGTTCAGCCCCAAAACGCGACAAACCGGCCCGCCGGGTTACGGCTGCGTAAGACATGGATCGCAAGGTGCGTCTGGGGGAAAGTGCTTGCACAACATCCTGGGAGGCCGCTATGTTGGTAGACTTTGCCCTGTTCGCAGCAATGAGTTGAAGATGTACGCGTTGGCGCAGCGCTTCGGTGTGGATGACCTGAAGGCCGCTACACACGCCAGTATCGACCTGATGCTGGATCTGATTCGTGACCTGGACGATGCGGACGTGACATTTAACCCGGTAGATGAGAAAGCCCACGATCCGTATGCGAAGGACGGCGAAGCGTACATCGGGTGGAATCTGGCGCATCTGATCGTTCACGTCACGGCCAGCAGCGAAGAATGGGCAATCTACAGCGCAATCCTGGCGCGTGGCATTGCCTACCCAGCCGAGCCGCGCCTGCGCAGCGAAACCCCATGGGAAAGCGTGCGAACTCGTGCACAGTGTGTGCAGCGCCTGGAAGAAAGCCGCAGGATGCGGGTGAGCTGCCTGGACGCGTGGCCAGATACGCCCAACCTCGAAACCCTGCGCGAGCTTTCTGAGCGTTTCACGGAGCGCATGGGGATTGTCAATGCGCCGACCGCGTACCTGTTTGGCCTGGCCCATGAGGCTGACCATTATGACCAGATGCGCGAAGTTCGCGCACAGGCGCTGCTGGCCAAAGCCACACCCTGAAATCCAGCAAAAACCGGCGGATACCCCGCCGGTTTCCTGTGTTTAGAGACGATGCCACCAGGTGCGGCGAAAGGACTAGCGGAACAACTCGCGCACGATGATGTTGCGCTGAATTTCGCTGGTGCCTTCGTAGATCTGGAAGATCTTGACATCGCGCAGCAGTTTTTCGACCGGGTATTCTTTCATGTACCCGTATCCCCCGAAGACCTGCACCGCTTCCACCGCCGCCTGTGTTGCCATGTCTGCCGCGAATGCTTTGGCATAGGCCGGGATCTTGGGATTGCCGAGGCCGTTATCCACTGCCCAGGCAGCCTGCCACACCAGCAGGCGCGATGCTTCGTAATTCATCGCCATGTTGGCGATTTTGTGCCCGATGGCCTGGTGCTGGTAAATGGGCACATTGAAGGCCATGCGTTCGCGCGCATACTTCACGCTTTCTTCCAGCGCGCGGCGCTGCAGGCCAACCGCACCCGCCGCCACACCGGGGCGGCTGTGGTCGAAGACCGACATCGCAATCAGGAAGCCCTGGCCTTCTTTACCGATCAGGTTTTCTGCCGGGATTTCGACATTTTCGAACACCACTTCGGCGGTGTCAGACGCACGCTGGCCGATCTTGTCGAATTTCTTGCCTACCGAAACACCTGGGGTGTTACGATCCACCACGAATGCCGAAATACCTTTGTGCGCTGCGCTGGGGTCGGTTTTGGCAAACACAGTGTAGAAGTTGGCATAGCTGGCGTTGGTGATGAAGATTTTAGCCCCGTTGAGGATGTAGCTGCCGTTCTTGCGTTCTGCACGGGTTTCCATGCCTACGACGTTTGACCCTGCCGCCGCTTCGGTGACGCAGTAAGACACAAACTCACCATTATCAACCAGGCGTTCGCCCAGCCAGTACTGCTTCTGTTGTTCGTTGCCTGCCAGGATGATCGGCAGTGCCCCAAGGCCATTGGTGCCCATGCTGGTGCTGATGCCGGTGCAGGCATAAGCCAGTTCTTCCGCAACCAGGCATTCTTCGAATGCCGTTGCACCCACGCCGCCATAGGCTTCTGGAATGTTCATGTTGGCCAGGCCCACTTCACGTGCCTTGTGGAACAGCTCGCGCGGGAATTTGGCATGGTGGTCGTGCTCTTCTACGACCGGCATGATCTCGTTCATGGCGAAATCGCGCGCCATCTTCTGTAACATTTTTTGTTCTGGGGTCAGTTCAAAACCGACGCCGACTGCCATTTTCTCAATATCGACCATTTGCTTGCTCCAGTTACAATTCTTTGTGACGTTCAAAGGGCGGAAAAATCGAATCACCTTTTGATTATTATAAGCATGGACGCGCCGTCTGCAAAGGAATTAATCCAGGCGGTTTGACCGAAATTGACATTTGGAGCAAAAAAGCATGATCAATACCCAGGATTACTTTCGAACTCTGCTTCTGACGGTGGTGGGGCAGGCTTTCACCGCCGCAGGTTACACGCTGGACGATAGGCCGCTTCAGTGGTCAGGCGGGTTGTTCCGTTTCGCGCATCGTGTGAACGCAGGGCTGATCACCGCCATTGAATTTCAGAATCTGATTTACCACGACAGCGAATGGTCAAACGGCGCTGTGTCCCGTTTCAGGGTGAACTTAACGCGCAGTGACGGCATCCGCCGTGACCTTTCTGCGCTGGTGGTTGAGGATTTTCAGGTGGCCATTCTGCCCTCTGGCAGCCACTGGTGGACCTACGCCAGCGTTGAACAACTGGGACGCGCGCTCGGCGAAGCGGGGAGTCTGGCCATCGGGTATGGTATGCCCTGGCTGGCCGGCACCCTCACGCCACCGGCGGGTTGATTACGCACCTGAATTTTCGGCGCTCTGCAAATGGCGCAGAAGCTGTGCTGCGGCGTCCCTGCGCACAGTATCCTCGACAGCGCTCAGCACCGTGATCGCTTTCTGCGCGCATCGCATGGCCCACGGGCGAAGGCCGAGGTACTCGAATTCACCTGCACATTCCAGGTAACTGTGGTTGCCAATGTACCAGAGGGTTGTATCGTTGGCTGCCAGCAACTGAGCGACCAGCGCTTCGGCCTGTGACCAGTAATCTTCTGCTGGGGTCTGGTGTGTGGGATCACGCAGCGCGAGCATGATGTTTAACAGGTATCCCGTTACGGTGTAACTGTGGGCCTGGGTTTGCTGGCTGAGTTCCATGACCAGCTTAATGTCGTCGGCGGCTTCGGGGAAATCTCCTTCGACAATTTCGATCATTGCGCGCGCGCGGCGAACAACGCGCAGCATCCCTGCCAGATTCTCACGGTCAAGGTTTGAGAGTATGGGGTTGTTCCACACATCAAAGAAGGTTTCAATCTCTTCCCTGGCGGCAGCGAACTGGTGCAGCAGCGTATAGCACATGGCCAGTGTGCTGAAGGTATTGAGGCGAATATTCAGGATGAAGCGCTCCTCAAGCAGCGTCGGATCAATGAGGGACAGCGCCAACTGACAGCGTTCAATCACCCTGTCAAATTCACCCTGTCCGAAGTGGACACCCGCCTGGTTATAGACGCTGGTAATTTGCCCTCGCAGATAATTGTTGCGCTGCGAGACCTCGAACGATTCCTGGTAAGTGGCAATGGCACGCGCAGCCTGCCCTTGCGTACTGTGAAGCACACCCAGGATGTTGAGGATGCGGCTTTGGAGCGTTGGGTCATCCAGGTGCTGCGCCCGCTCCAGATACTGTAACAGCAGCATCTGATCTGCCTCGTAAGTGGTCCTCACACTGTGATGAGCAATGCGTTCAAAGATTTTGTCCACCTGCTGTGCGAGAATCACAGACTTGAACTGCGGCGGTTCTGATGACATTTCTATTTACCTTTCAACGCGGTCTGTTTCCATTGTAGCATGTGTAGCATGTAGCATCGAATAGGGTTCAGCCTGTGCAGACAGAACGCTGATCGTGCAGGGAGGGCAAGCGCCGCGCAGAATTTTACGTTATTTAGGACACAATGTAGCGAGAGAACACATGTTCGCAGCACGAATACACGATGCGCAGCCAGAAGGTCCCCTTGCTGTGCGTGGGAGACGTGATTTAGGGGTGAGGGGGCAAAGGTACCTGAATGTTACGCACTGGTCGATGCGGCACACAGCGGCGGGAAAACGTCAGCCAACTCCCATTGACACACCCCAAGCCTTACCGGGATAATCGGCGGCATGAAGACAATAATCCGCCTGAAATCCTTTCTGACGATCTGGGTGCTTAGCGGCACCCTGATGGGGTGCAGTTCTGCCGATGCACCGCCAGTCACTTATGTGGTGATCACCAACACACCCGCAGACATTGTCCTGACCACCGCACTCACCCCGGTTTCCGATATCGCGCTGCCTTCAACCTCTGAAGTCGCGCAGGTTGCCCAGGTCATACAGGCGACGGAGACGCTGCCGACTGTAACCCCGGACCTTGTGCCGGATGACGGGCTGCGCCAGGCCAACCGCGCCATGATAGATGGCTACTTTGAGGAGGCGCTTGCCCTGTACAGGGTGGTGCTGGCCCGCCAGGATGCCACTGATGACC
>CAZQIJ010000275.1:0-6555 GCA_964592955.1 uncultured Anaerolineaceae bacterium | reverse complement strand
ACATAGTGTCTCTCTTATCGACATCTGGATAACTATCAGGATAAGGGCGGGGCGTCTCAAAAACATCTCATGCGCGTGTAAGGACAGACGGCTCGACTGCGTCTGAAGAAAAGTTTTGATGCAAAATGCACCTGGCAAACCATTGCATCTTTCGGCTGTAATTTCACGATGAGGGACACAACATGTCAAAAAAGACAACTCAACAAAAATCAAAAACCTCTGCCGCGACAAACAACAAGCTGTTGGTGCCGGCAGTCCTGGTGGCTGTTGTCATGATCGCAGTGATAGGGGCATTGATTCTGACGAATCGCCCTGCGGCATCGGATCCGGGGCAAGCCACCGGCAGTACGGGCGCTGCCGCCATACCCGATATCAGCGATGGGCTGATTACGCCGCAGGAATACCAGACCGTGTTTGGCAGTACGGACCATGTGCTCATCGATGTGCGCACGATCGAGGAATTCAACTCCGGGCACATTGCAGACGCGGGCAACATTCCGGTCGAAGTGATCGCAGGCCGCCTGAGCGAAATCCCACAGGACGAACCGGTGGTGCTGTACTGCCGCAGTGGCAACCGCAGTGCGCAGGCTGCCTCTATTCTGCGTCAGGCGGGGTATACGCAGGTGTACGATCTGGGTGGGATTATCAGTTGGCAGCAGGCCGGTCTGCCGGTGGTTCAGTAGCACGCTGCCAGGGCGAAAACCCTGGTTTTGGCCTTGACTCTTCCTGACGCCTTTGATACGATCATAGGTGTTGATCCGCAATAGCTCAACGGCAGAGCAATCGGCTGTTAACCGATGGGTTCCTGGTTCGAATCCAGGTTGCGGAGTAAGCCCAAACATCCAGCACCCGCAAAGGCGCTGGATGTTTGTTTTAGTGGGGTTCGCACAAACCGCTTGCGCAGGGCCGAGGTGTGTCTCATCCGCCCTCCGGGTGACCTCTGCAAACAGACCCTGGCGGGCGCAGAAAACGCCAGTTGAGCGTGCCCTGGGTTCAAGCCTGTGGCGTTATGCTGCCCAGGGCGCGTCTGTCATCCTGCAACCGCTGCGTTTGGTGGATACGCATTGTGAACTGTGTCGCAAGCCTTGCCTGCCCACAGCGCCGGGAAGAATCTGGTTCTCACAGGATGTAACGCCTATAATCAACTCGAAAGAGTCGAAGGCGATTTTTATGGTTCACCCCTGGCAGGATTATTTCGATCAGTTTGCGCCCCACTATAATGGCGAACCTTATACGGCCAACACCGCCGCGGAAGTTGCGTTTATCCTCGAACAGCTTCAGCTTAAGCCGGGGATGTCTGTGCTGGATGTGGGGTGCGGTACCGGACGCCATGCCGTTGCCCTCGCCCAACGCGGACTGACCGTCACCGGGCTAGACATCTCCACCGGGATGCTGCAACAGGCACAACAGGCCGCCGAAACGGCAAAGGTCAGCATCACATGGGTGCAAGGGGACGCTGCCGAAGTGCGGTTGGCACAGCGCTTTGACGCGGCAATATCGGTCTGCGAAGGCGCGATGTCGCTTTTGGGGACGCACGATGACCCTCTTGAACACGATCTGCGAATCGTGCAGAATGTGTTTGCCATGCTGAAGGTGGGGGGGCGGTTTCTGGTCACCGTGAGCAATGGTATGCGCTATCTGCGTATGTATGGCCAGGAAGATGTGGATGCAGGGCGTTTTGATCCGCTGACGATGACCGAACATTTCACGGTAGACGTGGGCGCGGCTCCTGCCCGGACGAGCAGGCCGGTGCGCTCGCGCGGTTATGTGCCTACCGAGTTCACACTGCTGCTGCGCAGTGCGGGCTTCGCCGTGGAGTATGTGGGGGGAGGAACGGCGGGCTACTGGGAAATTCGCCCCCCTGATCTGGACGAGATGGAGCTGCTGGCAATTGCCCGCAAACCCGCATAGTACTGTCATGGAGCTGTAGAGAAGAAGAGATGAGACCACCAGAGATTACACCAGAGCAGATAGCGACCCTCGCTCCCATCTATCGGTTAGTGGTGCCGCAGACCTTCGAGGACGAGAACGGTCACATGAACGTGCGCCATTACCTGACTGTGTTCGACGACGCCGGGTATCCCCTGGTTGAGCATCTGGGGCTGACCCCGGAATATCACAGGGTGCATGGCACCGGCGGTTTCGACCTGGAACATCACATTCACTACCTGAACGAAGTGCTGATCGGCGATACGGTGGTCGTGTATGCGCGTCTCGTAGCGCGCACGGCCAAACGCATCCATTACCTGCTGTTCATGGTGAATGAGACGCGTGGCAAACTGGCGTCGATCTTCGAATGCGTCAATTCGTTTGCGGACCTTACCGCGCGCCGCACCGCCCCCTACCCGGATGACATCGCAGCGAAGATCGATGCCCTGCTGGCGCAGCACACGGTACTGGAATGGCCCGCGCCGGTTTGCGGCGTGATGTCTGCCTAACGAAAGAAAATAGGATGTCTGAAACAAACTACGCGGAAATTGCGGAGCTCGTGTTTCCCGCCGTCAGCGAAACGCCTGCGGAAATCCTGGCGCGTTACCCGGCGCGCCTGCTGCCAGAAAAAGCCATCATCACGCGCTTTGCGCCCAGCCCTACCGGCTTCGTTCACATCGGGTCAATCTACATTTCGATGGTCGGGCGCTTCCTCACCCGTCAGACCGGCGGCGTGTTTATGCTGCGCATTGAAGATACCGACCAGGAACGCCTGATCGAAGGCGCAATGACGCAGATCATCGAGGCGCTGAAGGAATTTAACCTGACGCCGGATGAAGGCCCTGTGTCGGAGTCACCGCTGGTGGTGCGCGGGGATTACGGCCCGTACATCCAGAGCGAGCGCAAACAGATCTATGCTGCGTTTGCCAAAGACCTGATTGCGCGCGGTCTGGCCTATCCCTCATTCCAGACGCCGGAAGAGCTGGAGGCCATCCGCCAGGAACAGCAGAAGAAAGGCGCGATGCCTGGCTATTACGGCTCCTGGGCGCAGGATCGCACCCTGACCCTGGACGCGATTCGCGCTAAACGCGATGCCGGTGTGCCGATGGTTGTGCGCCTTCGCGCGCCCTATCCAGCGAAGGGGACGATCATCGTTCAGGATGCGATTCGCGGAACGCTGGAGCTGCCGCCCAACGATGCCGATTACGTTCTGCTGAAGCCTGACGGATTGGCCACCTATCATTTCGCCCACCCGATTGACGATGTGCTGATGCGCATCAACCTCGTGCTGCGCGGTGAAGAATGGCTGGCGACCCTGCCGCTGCACGTACAGATCTTTGAAGCCATCGGCCAACCGCTGCCGCTGTTCGCCCACATTGCGCCCATCGGCAAGCTGGATGGCGACTCCAAGCGCAAACTGAGTAAGCGCAAAGACCCGGAAGCCGCCGTGCGGTATTACTACGAACAGGGCTACCCGAAAGAAGCGGTGCTGGAATACCTGATGAACATCGCGGACTCGAGTTTTGAGGAATGGCGCACGGCTAACCCCCGTGCGCCCATCACCGACTTCGAGATTCGGCTGAATCGTATGGCGGTCAGCATTGCGATGTTCGATTCGGTCAAGCTGGAATCGATCAGCCGGGAGATCATTGCGCGTTACAGCGCTGCCGAAGTCTACCAACAGATGCTCAACTGGGCAGAGAAGTACGATCCTGCGCTGGTACCCGTGCTCACGGCTGATTCTGAATACACTGTGCGCGTCTTTGACATCGAACGCGGCGGAGATGTCCCGCGCAAAGACCTCGTTAAGTGGTCGGACTTCTATAGAGCCTATGGGTTTTTCTTCGACCCGCTGTACGAAAAATCGCTGGCAGGCGGATCGGCAATGCCAGAGATCGCAGCAGGCACGATTGCGCAGATTATGGACTACTGCCTGCGGGATATCCAGGCACTTCCAGATAAAGACACCTGGCTGCAGGGGATGCGCACCATGAGCGAGCAGTTTGGCTTCGCGCCGAACCGTAAAGCGTTTAAGGCAGCTCCTGATCAGTTCAAGGGCGAATTCAGCGATGTGATGATGATTTATCGCGTGGGATTGGCGAACCAGCGGTTCACACCTGATCTGTATGAGATGATCCGCACGATGGGTGCTGCACGTGCCAGCGCGCGTTTGCAGCGGGCGAAAGCGCTCGCGCTGAAGGCATAACAGCGGTGCCGGGGCATACCGGCACCGTTACCCCTGTTCTTCCGCGCGTATGCGCTCGCGCAGATGGTTCAGCGGTAGAAGCTGGCCGTCGTCGTCGCGGTACTGCCAGTGTGCCCAGCCGTTGCAGGAGGGGACGCCTTTCAACAGCGCAGCCAGGCGGTGAATGGTGCCGTGATGGTCGCCGCTGCGCACCTTACCATTGTCTTCAACCGTGCCTTCACACGAAGGCGAATCCAGGTAGAGCCGATCTCCCGCCTGCAGATAGCCGCGCTCCAGCAGTTGCTTAAACGGGATTCGCGGGCGCTGTTCGGCCTGCACAAGCAGAGGATCATCCGCAGCGAGCGGAACAACCCGCGCAATGCGCTGGCGCGCCGCCGCGACATATGCCGCGTCGCGTTCGATTCCGATCCAGCGGCGGCGCAGGCGTTGTGCCACCGCGCCCGTTGTTCCAGTGCCCATAAACGGATCCAGGACGAGATCGCCGGGTGTGGAACTGGCCAGCAGAATACGCATAAGCAGTGCTTCGGGTTTCTGCGTGGAATGCAGTTTGTGCCCACTGGCGTCTTTCAAACGTTCGTCGCCACCGCAAATGGGGATCTGCCATACGGACCCCAACTGTTTCCCGTTGTTGAACTGCTTCATGGGGTGATGGTTGAAGGTGTAGCGACTCTTAGCAGATTTCTTTGCCCAGATGACGAACTCCACATCGTTTTTCAGGCGGGTGCCGCGAAAGTTTGGCATGGCATTGGATTTGTGCCAGGTGACCACGTTCAACACCCAGAATCCGAGATCCTGCATCAATGCGCCGACCCGGAAGATGTTGTGATACGTTCCAGATACCCAGATTGTGCCACGTTCCTGCATTACGCGGCGCGTTTCGCTAAGCCATGCCCGCGTAAACGCATCGTATTCATCGAAGGTCGCAAACTGATCCCAGGCGTCATTGACCGCATCGACCCGCGTCATGTTGGGCCGCCACAGTTCACCCTGAAGCTGTAAATTGTAGGGGGGATCTGCGAAAACCACGTCCACACTGGCTGCCGGCAAGGTGGCCAGTGTGGTTATCGCCTCGCCCTGGATAATTTCGTTAATCTGCACTCAATATCCTTCGCGTTCGGTCGCGTTTGTGTGAAGGGTGCGCGCCGAACGATTGTTAACCGACACTGGCCAGTATAACCCATTCTGATATAATGACCGCGATTATCCGCAGAAAGCGGTGCAGGAGCGAATATTTCATGAGTCTTCAGAATTACCCACGAATAACCGACGCCTACCAGAGCAGTACATCACTGCGCCTGACGGTCGTGATTCCATGTTACAACGAAGTTACTACGATTGAACCGGTTCTGGCGCGCGTGCGGTCGGTGGGGCTGGCACATGAAATCATCATCGTGGATGATGGCTCGACCGATGGAACGCGTGATCTCCTGAAGGAAATACAGGCCGCCAACGAACCGGATCTGCGCATCGTCTTCCACGATGTGAATAAAGGCAAAGGGGCGGCCCTCGTCACCGGTTTCAGCTATGCCAGCGGCGATATCGTCTTGATCCAGGATGCGGATCTTGAATATGACCCGCGCGATTACCCCATTCTGCTGAAACCGATACAGGAAGGAATCGCCAAAGTCGTTTACGGGTCGCGATTTCTGGGCGGGCCGCGCAAAGCGATGAACTTCTGGAATATGGTGGCAAACCGAATTCTCACACTGGCGACTAACGTCCTGTATAACGCCATCCTCAGCGACATGGAAACGTGTTACAAGGTTTTTCGCGCAGACGTTGTGCAGGATATGGTGATTCACGCGCGCGGTTTTGAGTTTGAGCCCGAATTCACGGCGAAGGTGCTTAAGCAGGGCATTCGTATCTATGAAGTGCCCATCTCGTATAATGGGCGCGAATGGAACGAGGGCAAGAAGATCAAATGGACAGATGCGCCGATCGCGCTCTGGACGCTTTTTAAGTACCGCTTTGTGGACTAATACACAGCCGGGGGTGTGCGGCGGAACAGGGATTGACCGCACATACCCCGCGCGTTGTCGCTGCTTAAACCGGGGTGCTCACGAAAATTTCTTCGGGGACCTTACCTTCCCAGTCGCGGTGTAACGGTACACCCAGCAGGTGTGCAATGGTGGGCGCGGTATCCAGCAAAGAAACAGGGTTGGTGATCTGATACCCCTGGCGAATACCCCTGCCGGAAATCATCCAGGGGATCGTCATATCTTCGGGCATCTCGGTGCCGTGCGTGCGTTCGTGACCGCCGTGGTCGCTCTGAATAATCACGGTGTCATCGTCTCCCAGTGCCTCAAAAATCTGCGGCAGCAGCGCGTCGATGCGGGCAGCCTGCTGCAAATACTCGGCAGACATCCATTCGTAAAGGTGACCGGCAGTATCGATCGTGCCCAGGTAGACGAAAGCGAAAT
>CAZQIJ010000274.1:0-6566 GCA_964592955.1 uncultured Anaerolineaceae bacterium | reverse complement strand
TTCAACATCCCAACCCATCACCGTGTCGTCCACCGAGCCCGTGGCCAAACGTGTGCCATCCGCGCTCAGCGCCATATCGCGCACATCCTCCGTGTGGCCGTCGTAGGTGCGCAGGATGTCGCCGGTTTCGGCATCCAGCATCAGCGCGCGGCGCGTGGTAGCCGCGAAAATGCGCGTGCCGTCCGCACTGGGGCTTACGGCGGTTACGGCGGTGGGGCCTGTGAAGTACGCAGCGCGCGTTTCACCGTTGTCCAGTGCCCAGTAGCGCATGGTCTGATCTTCGGAGGCGGAAAGCGCGAAGCGTCCATCCGGGCTGACCGCTGCCCACCACAGAAAACCGGCATGCCCCACGAAACGCCGCACCGTTTCGCCCGTGCGCAGATCCCACAGCAGCACCAGGGCATCGTCTGCGCTGGTGAGGGCGAAGCGTCCCTCCGGGCTGTACTGAATGCTCTTCACGGCCAGGCTGTGACCTTCCAGCAGGCGCGTGGTGCCAGACTCGATAGACCACACGCGAATGGTGCCATCCCCCGCCCCCGCGATGATCTCCTGACCATCCGCGCGGATATCGATCGCCTGCATCCCAGACTGCGACCCGCTGAGGCGGCGGGTGATTTCGCCGCTGGCGGCGTCCCACTGAAGGACGCGGCTTTCGTCCTGCGATGCGCTGACGAACGTAAGGCCGTCCGGGAAGAACGCGATGGCGCGCACCCGCCCGACGTGCCCAACGTTGGGATCTTCGTTATCCACCTCACCAAAGCGCCGGATCACCTCACCGCTGGCCACGTCCCACAGCACCACGGTGGTATCGAACCCCGCGGAGAGGAACTGCGTGCCGTCTGGGCTGAATTCGACCTCGCGCGCGATGGCGTCGTGCCCGCCCGTATACGCGCGGATGACCTCGCCGGACGCCAGATCCCACAGGAAAATGGTGGTATCGACCGACGACGACAGCGCCTGCCTGCCGTCTGGGCTGAGGCTGATACTGGCGACCGGGCCTTCGTGCGCGCTGGCAAACGTGGCGATCTCCTCGCCAGACGCCAGATCCCAGCGCCGCAGCACGCCATCGAAGCCCCCCGTAAGCGCTTCTCCGTCCGGCAGCAGGGCGAAGGTGGTCACACGGCGCTCTGCGTCCAGCGTAATGGTGCGCACCGTTCCCGGCGCATAAGCCACCTCAGACAAAATCGTCTGCGCCACGATAGGAGGATCCGCGATCTGGTTGGCCTCAAGCGCCAGTGCCAGCGCCAGCTCGTAATTGTTAGCGCCGGTTTCAAGCTGAGCGCTGGCGGCCAGCGCCAGGCTCGCGGATTCTGCCGCGCTGCGCTCTGCAACCGCCTGCGCGGTGGCGCGGAAAATCGCTTCGCTGTTGGCGATCTGGCGCTGGTCTTCTGCCGTCTTAAAGCCATACGCGGCGATCAGCGCCAGGATGAGCGTGAACACCAGCGCGCCAGATACAACGGCCAGCAAACGCCGCTGCCGGTTGTTGGCGTGGGCGCGGCTGGCGAAAATATAACGGGTATGCAGTTCGGTCGGTTTGGGGGTGCGCACCAGCCCCGCAGACAGCCACTGTTCGGCCTCGTTCAGGTTATCCTCATTCAGAAGATAGGCCGGTCTTTCCCCCCGCGCCACCCACTCGCGCGCGCGCAGCAGCAGCCGGGTGTGCGCCTTCACGTGCGCCAGATCGGTGTCCAGCGCGGCCATGAGCTGCTTAAAGCTGGCGTCGAAATCGTCTGCCTCGCGGAAGAACAGCCAGTTGTGCGACGACACCGCCGCGTGCATGGCGGCGCGGTCTTCATCTGTCACAATATCGCGGTACAGCACAGGGATGAAGCGCTTGCCCGCTGCGACGGCGTGTTCCACTTCCCGGCGGCAAATCTCCGACCGGATCGAATCCGGCGTGATGATGAAGACGGTCGCGTCTGCGCCGTCAATGCCGCCCTGGATTTCTGCCCACCAGTCGGCAGTCGCCGGAATGTCTTCCCAGTCCACCCACACATCGCGTTTCGCGCTCACAAGCGCCGCGTGGAGCTGCTGTACAAATGCTTTGTCGCGGCGCGAGTAGGAGATAAAAATATCGGTCATTGACGGCGATCCTCAGCGGTTACATCGTGATCAGTGCTTCGCTAGCTGTGTATAGCTTACCCGCAACCCGGCGGAATCACCAATTAAGGACGAGGAGGCACGGTGCCGCCGGGCGCGTGGTGCCTGGGCTGCTTGCCCGCTACTGCCCGCGCTGCTGCTCCAGCAGGTAAACCATCGCCGCGATGTCGTCCTGCGGGATGTGGAAGTAGGGCGGCATATGGTAGCGCGTGGCCTCATAGCCGGGCACGATGTAAATATCCGGGGCGACGATGCTCTCATAAAGATATTCGCCAGCGGTGGTGGCAGAGCCGCTGTAATTCGGGTCGGCCAGGCGCATTTCTGCATCACCGGCGGCGTTATCGTGCGCGGGGCCAAATCTGCCGCGCGTTTCCACCTCCGCCAACTGGTGGCAGGTGCCGCAGTACTGGCCGAGGTAAACCTCACGACCGCGCGCCATCAGGGCTTCGTCGATCTCGGTTTCCTGCACCGCCTGGCCGGGGCTGACGAGGTTAAAGACGGCCTCGCATCCGGTGAGGGCTGCCCCCGCCAGGCTGAGGATGATGAGCGTGAAGAAAAGTGTTTTGCGGGTCATGGTTTAGACTCCTGAACGTGATGATCATTTCGGGCTTAACCCTGTGAACGCCTCGCGGATGATACCCATTGTGGCGGCTCGTGCCTGCACCCCCCGGGTTGCGCCTTCACCACTGGCCGGGGGCAAAGTCCTGCCGGTCTTTCATCCCTTCTCCCCGCCGCGCATCGGCGGCAGGCAGAGGGGCAGCGCGCAGGTGAGGCACACTCGCGCCAGCACCATGCTGGCGGCAGCGTTTTTCGGCTGCGCCTTAGCCTTCAGGCGTCGCTTCTGGGGCGGGCACTGCTTCCATCTCGGTAAGCCCTTCATAGTAGACCACCGCGCCAGCCTCTGGAATGGCGATGCCGTTGATGGCCACGTAGCCATTCCCGTCCGCATCGATGGCGAGGCCGGTGGCAAAGGGCAGCCCGGCAATGATGGTTTCTGACGTGCCATCTTCAAGCACGCGCACCACCGCGCCGGAATTCGGCAGCGGGCCTTGTTCGTCGGTGGTGGCAAACGAAAGCGCATAAAGATTGCCGTCTGGCCCGGCGACCAGGTCCGTAAGCATCGTGAGTCCCGTATCGAAATCTTCAACTTCGCCATCTTCCGAAACCGTAACCACTTTGGCCGAACCGGGCACAAAGGGCGCGCCGGAGAGCAGCGAAACGTAGATCGTGCCATCTTCGGCCACCACCACCGCGGTGGGGACGGGATCCGTGAGGAGCTGCATGTCGCGGAACTGATCCGGGAAGACCCCCGGCAGCGGTTCAAAGGCGGTGAGGAGCGTGGTTTCCCCCGTTTCAGGGTCTACCGTGTAGAGCGTGTTGGAGGCGGCATCCGCCACATAGAGCAGGCCATCCGGGCCGAGCGTGAGACCATAGGGGTGAGACTCGATGTTGCCGCTTCCGTCCGGGTTGTTTTCCAGTTCAAACGCCCACAGATCCGAAAGGGTTTCAATTTCGCCGTCCTCGATGCGCACCACCTGGTTATAGAACGGGATCTCGATCGTTTCACCAGAGTTGATCTGCCACGCCCCGACGGTGGCATACAGCACACCGTCAACCTCGATAACGCGCCCACCGCCCACAAAATCGACACCGACGGCAATCGAAGGCAGCAGCGCCAAAACCTCGACTTCGCCGTCTGGGGTGCGGCGCAGGATCTGCGACGTGTTGCCGTAGGTGGCGCGCACGGCCTCAAAGGTGGTCGGGTCCACCGCGCGGATGCTTTCGTCACCACCCACGCCGCCATCAATCACCAGCAGGTTGCCTTCGCTGTCCACAAACACCCCCTGCGGGCTGTTGAGACCTTCCACGATGATCTCGCCGGTCAGTTCCGGGGCAGGCGGCATGCCTTCCTGGGCGGCAGCGGGAAGCGCGGCGATAGTCAGCATGAGGATACTCAAGAAGCGCTTAACGTTCATGGCAAAACTCCTGTGTCAGTGCTCAGATCGCACATTATGCAAATGGGCTGCACCTGAAGTATACACACAAATGGCGATGGCGAAAGCCAGCGCAGCCCACAGGCAGGGCTATTGCGAAGTCAGAAGCATTGGGCTTGTGGCAGGGTATTGGCCAGGGAACTCATGGAGAAATCAGAACGAACACGCATGAGGATGCACGGCGGACGAGGCTTGCCTCGTCCCTAAAGCGGTTGGATCTGATCGGCGTTTTCCATAAATCCCCTGGCAAGTCGTCGTCTGGCAGCGCACCGTTGCCACACCCACACAAAGTGGCCACACCCACACAAAGTGGGCGTCACAACCCTCAGCGCGCAGCAGGTCTGTTTACCCACTTTAGTGGGTGTACAACCGGCACATGACGAGACCGTTGCTAGCCAGGGGACTTGGTTCCCCTGGCACCCCAACCGATGCAACGACATCGACTTTGCAACAGCCCTCCCCTGCCACCATTCTGCCGTGCATCATTGGCGCAGCTTGTGGTACACTCCACAGGGTAAAACGAAAGGGCACTGATGGCTGAAGCACAAACCCCGGCACAAATCTCCCCCGCGCCGCCCTCACGCCGGGTGAACCCCATACGGCGCTTGGGGTGTGGGGCGCTGCTGGTGATCTGGTTTCTGATTTTGCTGCTGCCTGCGGTGATGCTGGCGCTGGCCGTGCGCGGAGAGATCGCGCTGTGGCATGGCGGCGACATCCCAGAGCCAGACGCACACCCGCTCGTGCAGCTTCGGCTGGTGATGGATGCGCGCACGCGCGGCGTTAACGTGACCACCTCGCAGCCGCTCGTCCTGGACGGCCAGACCTGTGTGCAAACGGACGTGCGCTATGTGCTGTGGCAGGGGCGCGGCGAAGACGTGCGCTACTGCGACTGTTACACCCGCCCGGCAGACGGCGCGCCCTGGGAACTGATGACGACACACAGCGGCACCTGTGAAGAAGGGTAATAACCGGTTAGGTGGCAGATCATGCGAGTGGCGTTTTTCGACATCGCCGGGACGATCACGCGGCGCGAACCCTGGAGCCACATGGTTCGCCATGCCCACATCGACCGCGGCCAGGTGCGCGGCGTCTACCCGCGCATTTTCCCGTACTGGGCGGGCAAGCGCCTGCGCCTGCTGGACGATGTAACGTTCCGCGACCGTTGGGTGCGCGAAATGGCGCGGTTCCTCGTCGGCTGGTCGCGCGCAGAGGTCGATGCGCTGAACGCCTGGACCGTGCGCCAGATGCTGGACGGTGGCGAATTTCATGCGGCGGTGGTCTTGCGGGTGCGCCAGCACCTGGCCGACGCCGAACGCGTGGTGCTGGTCTCTGGTATCTTTGACCTGATGGCCGAAACGTTCGCGGCAGAGGTCGGCGCACATGCTGCCATTGGCTCCCGCCTGGATTTCAAGGATCGCCAGTGTACCGGCAAAATCGCGGGCGAAACGTGCGCCGGGGAACGCAAACTGGCCATGCTGCGCGCCTACCTGCGCCACAATGGGCTGGATGAAGACCTGTCGCAGCATTACGCCTATGCAGACAGCATGTCTGATCTGCCGATGCTGGCAGCGGTGGGCACGCCCACAGCGGTTTACCCGTCGGCGGCGCTGCGGGCCGAAGCCTCCCGGCGCGGCTGGGCCATCCTGGGTGATCTCCCCGCAGGAGACCCATAGCCATTCAGGGGGATGATGCGCAGGCAGCCTGTCTCCATCCCCCCGCCCCACTTCTCCCACCGGCGCGCAGGGCAGGCCACAAAGCGCCCTCGCCCCTGCGGGGGGAGCAGGCGTGTAAGGGTGAAGGGGCAGCGATCAACGATACCGGAAATGTTACAGCGCTGCATTGCATACACAGGATCGTAAACATGGACTTCCTACAAAATCTTGAACCGGGTTCGCTCCTTCTGCTGGCGCTGCTGTGCGCGGGCTTGTGCGGTGGGGTCGTGATCCTGTTCTTCGGCCTGCAAATCGTCGGCACGCTCATCGGCATCCTCACCGGACTCTTTGAGGCCTTCACCAGCATTCTGGCCGGTGGACCGGCCAGTTGGTGCGGGTGCCTGGTGCTGCTGCTGGGGTGCGGGTTCTGCGGCGTGCTCAGCGTTTCGCTGGTGGGCATTCTGCAGGGATGCGGCACCGCGGATCAGGTCATGCTGTGCCGGGTGTTCGGCTATTGATGCGTGTGACGTTGAGCGATACAGGAGCGTAAATGGCACAGCAGGCAAATCAGCGCGTGCAGCGCGAAGCCGCCTTTCTGCAGCACGTGCTGGCAGAAACGCGCCGCATCATCGTGGGGCAGGATGTGCTCATCAGCCGTCTGCTGATCGCGCTGCTCTCCGATGGGCACATTCTCATCGAAGGTGTGCCGGGGCTGGCCAAAACGCTGGCCGTGCGCACCCTGGCCGCCACCATCAACGCCAGCTTTCAGCGCATCCAGTTCACCCCGGATCTGCTGCCCTCCGACATCCTCGGCGCCTCG
>CAZQIJ010000273.1:0-6571 GCA_964592955.1 uncultured Anaerolineaceae bacterium | reverse complement strand
CATCAATACGGTAACCGGCGGAACGCCCATCAGCGGGTGGGGACCGAGCGATCATCTCGTCGCGCAGTTTACCCTCGATACAGAAGTCGTCGGCGGGCCCAGCTTCCCGTCCGGCAGTCGCAGCTTCATCACACAAAGCGATGACGGGGTGCGGCTCTTCGCACAGGAATACGACTCCGATGGCAATCTGCTGCCAGCCCAAACCCTGATTATCAACAACTGGACCGATCACGGTGTAACCACAGACATCGGCTCCTTCAGCTTTGAGTATGGCAGGCGCTACCGCTTAACGCTACAGTTTTTCGAGAACAGCGGCGGCCTCAATATCGTGCTGACAACCGGCCAGGGGAACTACTCCTTCTCGGATTCGCCGAAAATCGTGACCGGTGACGACATACCGGCCATTCCCTATGGCAATACAGCGCTCGTGCTGCGCCCGCTGCTGGATCTGCGCGGCCTGCCTGCCAATTCGTCGGTGCTGATGGTTCACCGCACCAAGTACCGCCTGGTGGACGGAACGGATGGCAACAAGGATTATGCCCGCGTGGAAATCAGCACGGACGGCGGTTTCACCTGGAGAAATACGGGTCTCGACACGTTCCCAGACCCACGTCCGCCGGGTGTGCCAGCCATGAGCGCCCCGAAATATCATGGTACTAAGATGGACACCTGGGAGGAACGCTGGAACAATCTGACCACGTACAAAAACGAACAGCTTCTCATCCGCTTCCGCCTGGATCGCCAGAGCTCGTGGTGCTGGCGAAACGGGGACTGCAAGAACATCGACGGCGCGGCTGTAGACAAGCTTCAGGCCGGGTATTACAACGGGTGGTGGGTGTCGCGCATTCGCGTCGTCAACACCTAACCTGAACGCACAGCGTGCGGTCATCAGAACAACCTTACGAACAGGGCGAGCCAACAGGCTCGCTCTGTTCGTTTTCAGCAAATGTTTATATTGTTCGACGCGACAAGCAGGACTACAATGCTACAATAGTTCTAAACAGGTGCAGAGGAATTACGAAGGTGACGGCATCAACGAAATATCCTGGCATAGTGTTTACCATGGTCGGGCCAGGCGGCGCGGGTAAAAATGCCCTGATGAATGAGGTAATGAAACGTATTTCGGAACTGCGCCAGCTCCCCACCGCGACCACACGCCCCAAACGCCCGTATGAAGTTGAGGGACGGGAACATATTTTCGTAGACAACGGCGAATTCACACGCATGATTCAGGATAACGAACTGCTGGAATGGCAGGAGGTTCATCCGGGAAAGTTCTATGGCATACCCCGCCAGACCGTAGAGAATGCGCTGCTGGCTGGCGACCTGCTGATCGCCGATATTGAGGTGGTAGGCGCGGATGTGCTGCACCGCACCTACCCGGAAAACACGGTACTGGTCTTCGTGCAGCCTCCGTCACTGGAGATACTGGAAACCCGTATGCGCGAACGCGGCGAAACCGAGGCGGGCATTGCAGAGCGCCTGGACCGGGCGGTGCGCGAACTGCCCTTCGCCCAGCGCTCAGATTACATCATCACCAACCACGATCTGCAGACGGCTGCTGAGGAACTCTACCGGTTAATCCTGCAGGAACGTGATGACCGCCAGCCTGTCCACGATGCCGAGACCGAAACGGAGCAGCCATAACCCATGCACTTACGCAGTTATCACCAGGCCAACGGTGCCGAAGTCGCGGATGACGGTATCCCGCTCTATTACACGGATCCGGGTGTTGAAGATCAGGCCGCGCAGCATGCCGCCGTTCTGCTAGACCGGTCGCACGAAGCGCGGCTCGAACTCGATGGCGCAGACCGAACCGCGCTGCTGGAACGCATGTCCACCAACCACCTCACAGAGATGGCGGTTAACGAGGGCCGGGCGACGATCTTCACTGATCCTAACGCGCGCGTTCTCGACCGGGTCCTGGTGATTAACCGCGACCCGGCGCTGCTGCTGGTAGGTGGCCCCAGCCGCACCCCGGCGCTGCTGGATTATCTGCGGCGCAGCATTTTCTTCAACGACCGGGTCACCGTGCGTGATCTGACCCCCGAAACTGCCCAGTTTGGGCTGCACGGCCCACATGCGGAGGCCGTCGCCGAGGCGCTGCTGCCCGGCGCAGGTGGGCTGCCACCGCTCTTCGGTACCCCCGTGCAGATTGAAGGCATCACGGTGTTCATGGCGCGGCGCAAGCCCTACGCAGGGACGCACTGGATGATCGTTGCCCCTGCCGGACAGGCTGAACAGGTGTGGACGGCGGCGCTGCGTGCTGGCCAGCCGCATGGGCTAATCGCAGCGGGATCGCTGACCTTTAACGTCATGCGCATTCGGTCGGGGCGTCCTGGCGCGTGGCGCGAACTGACCAACGCCTACATTCCGCTCGAACTCGGCCTGTGGGATGAGATCAGCTTTCACAAGGGCTGCTACACGGGTCAGGAGATTATCGCGCGCATGGAGAGCCGTGGACGCCTGGCACGCACCATCGTTCGGCTGCGGCTGTCGGCAGCGGTCAGCGCTCCAGCAGACCTGACGGCGGAAGGGCGACCCGCTGGCGTGATCACCAGCAGCGTAACCACCCCGGATGGCGAGCATCTCGGTATCGGTGTGATCAGGGTGGCGCTGGCTGATGCGGGGCGGATGCTGAGCGCGGGAGAAGTTCAGGCCGAGGTCATTGACCGCGCCGGGGTACAGCCGCCGATGATCCAGCAGGAACAGCCCACAGACTCGTAAATGCTGCGCACTGACACAGAAAGCACTGCACATGGCACTCGTTGACCAGATGACCCATATGATCGCCCGTATGCTGCTGGAACCCGCGGCGAACCGCCCCCCCGAACGGTTGATCGCCCTGCTGGAAAGCGAAGGGGAAACCGTTGCCGCAGGCTGGCGCAGCGCGCCCCAGAACAGCCGCAACCACAGCATCCAGACTCATATCATCGGCATTGAGCGCTGGTGCCAGAGCCGCATGCGTACCGTGACAGGCACGCCCTTAATCATGGATGACTATGACCCCTACCGCCCACCGAAGGACACCGCATGGGAAGCGCTGGTGCCGCTGTTCGAGGCGACACGGGCCGAGACCATCGCGCTGATCAGGACACTGCCGGCAGAAAAACTGGCGGAGCGGGTGATGCATAACCAGTATGGCAGCCTGACCTTACGCGCCTGGGCTTTTTACGCCTCTAAGCACGGCATATTCGAGTCGCGCAAGCGCAGGTAGGGGTCTGGCCGTCTTTGCGCATGATGAGCACGCGAATGCCGAAAAGCCTGAACGGAAGCGCAAACGCAGTCTTCAGGCGCAGCGTTCCTGGGGCCTCTCGCCACCGGATTTCCCGGTAGCCGAAGCGGGTGTAGAAAGGACCCAGGCGCGCGGCGCACAGCAGATAGAGGGGAAAGCCATCGCGCGCTTCTAACGCGGCGATGAGCTGTGCCGCGATGCCCTGGCCGCGGTACTGCGGGTGGACGATGAGGCTGCCCAGTTCGCGGCAGTCGTGATAGTGCTTGACCTGCCCCATGCCCACAAGCCGCCCGCCGATTTCAGCCATCAGAAAGCGTTCCCACTTCAGCGAGGTGAAGTCCAGCCCTTCGCGGCGCACCCAGGCTTTGAGGGTGGCGTCGTCTGTGGCTGTGGCAGACCTGATGTTCAACATTTGCGAGAAGCCTTTCGTCACGTATACTGTGCGGCGCAACGGTAATTACGTTCTGCGGGCTGCGTGACCGTACATGCGCCAGCAGAACCCTACACCCGGTAACGCTGCCCATGACTACACGCTCGGCCCTAACCCGAAGTTATCAGATGCTGTGTTTGGCACTGCTGGCTATTTTAGCTGCGTGCGCGCCGCAAGTCGAGCAGGCGCGGCTGGTTATTACGCCGTTTCCGTCCACCACGCCGGGGCGCGTCATCCACGCCGAAATCGCCAACCCCGCGCAGGATAATCTGGCCGCCAATCCGGCGACGGCGGTCGCCATTGTGCGCCAACCGACCGCCACCCCAGACCTGACCCTGTGCCCCTCACCAGCGGGCGAAGACGACGCGCGCCTGGAAGACACCGCGCCGCAGAACCCAGACATCGTGATTGAGGAAATCGTGCGCTTCCTCTCGGCGGGGGGTGCGCCGGGGCGTCTCAATGACATCCTGCGCGGCACATGGGGACTCATCGCAGAGACGGGCACGTTTCGCGCGGATGTTGATCTGACCGGCGAAGGCAGCGCGGAGATGATCATCAGCTACACCACGCCCGAAAATCGCGGGGCGCTGCTGGTGCTCGGTTGCCGGGAGTCTGCTTACCGTGTGCTGTATCAGAGCGAGGCAGACATCGCAGAAGCACCGGTGCTGGTCGATACGCGCGATATGAACTACAACGGGCTGAACGATCTGGTATTCGCGGCGCGTGCCTGCCCCACCGACGAAGACGGCACGGTGGTCTCCAGCGACCCGGACGATTGCGACTACGTCACGCGGCTGCTGAGCTGGCTGCCAGACGAAGACCGGTTCGCCAATCTGATGGAAGACGACGTGCTCACCGGATCGCCGCCAGAGATCAACGACTTTGACAATGACCAGGTGAGTGAGCTTGTCTTTCGGCTGGATAACAGCGGGAACAGCATCACCGGGCCGCTGCGTACCGGCACCAATATCTATGACTGGGACGGCGTCAGTTATGTGCTGTCTATCGCCCAGCCAGACGCGCCGCGCTACCGCATCCAGGTGCTGCAGGATGGCGACCGCGCTGCTGCCCGCAACGACATGCAGACCGCGATTGCCATCTACCGAGAGGCGCTGGACGAAAGCAACGACCTGCGCTACTGGTTCGACGATGAGCCGGAACTGCTGCGCAGCTACGCGCTGTACCGGCTGGCACTGGCACAGGTGGCCGCCAACAGCGTGGAGCAAACCGAGACCTACCAGCAGATTCTGACCACGTATGCTGACCCGGCGGCTGCCCCGGTTTACGCGCAGATGGCGCGGGTCTTCTTCGAGACGGTTCAGGCGACAGGGGATGTCTCTGGCGCGTGCGCGCAGGTACAGGCTATAATCGCCCAGCGCGGCGAAGCCCTTGAACTCCTCAACCGTTATGGCAGCCGCAGCCCGCGCTACACCGCGCAGCAACTGTGTCCGTTCTGATCCTCTGATCGCATGTAAAGGTCTATCGTCAATGTCCGAATTATTGCGCTATTTCCAGTCCCAGAAGCAGGCGATGGTCGATCTTCTGACCGACCTCGTCAATTATGAAACGCCAACCACCGACAAAGCGTCTGTAGACAGGCTTGGCACGCACATGGAACAGCAGTTCCGCGCCCTGGGGGCGTGGTGGGCGATATGCTGCTGGCCAAATGGAACGACTCTGCCCCAGGCAAACCGATTCTGTTTTTGATTCACATCGATACCGTGTGGCCGTTGGGCACGCTGGGGGAACGCCCGGTGACCCTTGACGCGGATGGCGTGCTGTTTGGCCCTGGCGCGGTCGATATGAAGGGCGGCATCACCATCGTCCTCACCGTGCTGCGCGGCCTGCGCGAGCTGAACCAGTTCCCGCAGCGCCCGGTGTGGGTGCTGATGACCAGCGACGAAGAGGTAGGCAGCACCTACTCGATTCCGGTGATTCGGGAGGTAGCGCGGGACTGCGGCCTGGTGCTGGTCATGGAGCCGGGCACCAAAGAAGGCGCGCTGAAGACCTGGCGCAAGGGGCTGGCGCAGTATCGCCTGCATGTGGAGGGACGCGCCTCGCACGCGGGCAACGCCCCGGAACAGGGCATTAACGCCATCGTGGAACTGGCACACCAAACGCTGCGCCTCACGGAGCTGAATGACCTGCGCAACGGCACATCGGTCTCGGTGACGCTGGTCAGCGGCGGCTCTGCCGGCAACGTGATTCCGGCCAGCGCCACCGCCTATATCGACACGCGCGTCAGCAGTATGGTGGCCTACGAGCAGCTTCAGAAGGCTGTGCAGGCGCTGGAACCGGTGTTATTTGGGGCGAAGCTGCGTGTGGAAGAACTGCATTCGCGCGAGCCGATGGAACACAACGCCCTGATGCAGGCGACGTTTGCGCAGTGTAAGGCGCTTGGCGAAAAGTACGGGGTCAGCGTGCGCGAGGACGGCAGCGGCGGCGGTTCTGACGGCAACATCACGGCGGCGATGGGCATCCCCACCCTGGATGGCCTGGGCCCGCAGGGCGACGGCCTGCACGCGCTGCACGAGCAGGTCATCGTGAACAGTCTGCCCACGCGCGCGGCGCTCATCGCCGGGATGCTGAAAGACTGGGAATTTTCGGCCTGAGGTTTGCGCAGCCTGCTGGAGGATGATGCGAGGATGATGCACCGCTGACATGCGTGTGCATCATCCTGTACGCTCCGCAGCGGCGGCGCATGCAGGCATCACCCGCGCGGGCCGAAATCGAACGGCTGGCTGTTGTAAATGTCCTGGCGCACCCACAGGAACACACGCTTCACCGGCTGCACGTCCGACCGTACAAGGCGCTGGAACCACCACGCCAGCACATCGAACGGCATCATCTCGGCCCGATTCCAGTCTAGCTGCACATCGAACACCTGCCCCACATAATCCCCGCCC
>CAZQIJ010000272.1:0-6575 GCA_964592955.1 uncultured Anaerolineaceae bacterium | reverse complement strand
GGCGGCGCTTTTTCCAGCAGCGCCACATACGCCTTCGTCACTGTGCGCGCCGCAAATTGTGCCCCAAGCTGGCGGCGTGCGGCATCGTCGCGCGCCACGACGATCAGGCCGCTGGTGCCGCGATCCAGCCGGTGGACGATGCCAGCGCGTTTGGGCACCACCGGCATCTGCGCGATTTCCGGGTAGCGCGCCAGCAGCGCATGGACGAGCGTCCCGGCTTCGTCGCGCGCGCCGGGATGCACGGTCATCCCGGCCGGCTTGTCGATGACGGCCAGGCGCGCATCTTCATACACCACCGCCAGCGGAATCGGCTGTGGCACCAGCGCTGTTTCGCGCACAGGCAGCACGACGCGCACCACGTCGCCGACCTTCAGCCGGTGCGCGGCCTTCGCGCGCCCGCCGTTCACCGTCACCAGACCGGCCTGGATGAGCGCCTGGGCGTGCGCGCGCGACAGCGGCGTGTGTTGTGTCGTGGCTTTGTCCAGGCGCTCGCCCGCGGTCTGCGCCGTAAAGATATGTTCGGTCATCGGCCCTTGCGCACCTCCTCCTTCACGAGAAACGAACTGGGGCGGATGTCTGCATCGTTCGACTGTTAAGCATTGTAGAAATCCCCTGAAGCGCTGGAAAAACCCCTCCAAACGGCGTACTATAGATTCTAACGTCTCTGTGATGCACAATCACGACGAGTTTGGTGAGGACAGTCATGCAGGAACAATTACAGGCAGTTGATGCGCTTCTACGGCAGCATCGGGTCAAGAAAGCAGAGATCCTTCTGGCAAAACTCCTGCGCTCGCTCACATCCCCGCAAGAGCAGGGCACGGCCATGATTTACCGGGCCCGCACGCGCCTGCTGAACGGCAGACCCGAAGCCGCTATCGACGATCTGCTGAAGGTGCGGCTGCTGGCACCGCAGGCCTACGAAACCGTCATGGCGCAGGAACTGCTGGCAGACTGCTTCTTCGCCCGTTTCGAGCTGTCGTCTGTGGGCTTTGCAGACCGCAACGACGCGCACCAGGCGCAGGTCATCTACCGGCGCATTATCGACACCGAACCCGGCTACGACAACCTGGGCTGGGTCTATTACCAGTCTGGCCGCGTGTTTCTATCAGAGAACCGCGTCGAAGAGGCCGCCGGGTGCTTTCAGCAGGCGCTGCTGTCCCCCAGCCACGTCCCCGCCCTTACTGCGTATTGTTACGAGCGCCTGGGATTTATGGCCTTCTATGAACAGCGCGACTCTGCCCGCGCGCTGGCCTTCCTGAACAAAGCCATCGACACGTACCCCATCAAGGAAGAACGCGCCTGGCTGGTGCAGATTTATATTCTGCGCTGCCGGGTGCTGCGCGAAATCGGCCAGGTGGATGCGGCGCTGCAATCTGCCGAAAAAGCGCTCGAACTGGCTTCTGGCGGGCTGCGCACCGGGCTGGCCGAAGCGCTGCTGGCCCGCGCCGAACTGCTGGTTGGTGTGGAGCGGCGCGAGCGCGACGTGATCGCAACGCTGGAGCAGTTCCGCGCCGTGAGCCGCAGGCCCCTGGGCGTTGATGTGACCTGGGCGCGCGTCCACGAGATGCTGGGCGACGCCTACAGCGCGACGGGGCGCTATGAAGACGCCGTCATCGCCTACCGCGCCGTGCTCCAGTATAACCCGTACCATCCCTGGGAAGTTTCGATCTATTACCGGGTGGGGCGCGCCTATTACCAGCTCGGCCAGTATGAGCGGGCGGTGACGACGCTCGAACACGCCATCCGCTCTGCTGAAAGCGAAGGTCACCCGCACGACTACCGCCTCTATGACGCCTGCGGCAACGCTTATTTCGCGCTCGGCCAGTATGGGAAGGCGGCGATGGCCTATGAGAACGCCCTTAAGAGCGCGCATTCTGCCAACGTGGACCGCATCCGCCAGTATTACCAGTTCTCGCTGAACCTGATGAATCAGTCTGTGAATGGATGAAGCCGGTGCGCGCCAGATATCTGGGTGCCGCCGCGCAGGATGCAGCAGCGGTCAGCACGGTGCACAGCGCAGCGTGGCCAGATGAGCGCATCCCGCCGGACCGGATCGCGGCGCGCCTGGAAGACCCCAACCGTGTTACCCACCTGATGTATGCGCTTAGTACAGCCGGTACGCTTGGCTTAGCTACTGCCGGTTATGTGGACGGGTTCCTGACTGTGGCGGCGGATGGGCTGCGGCGCTGGGAAGTCGATCTGCTGGCGGTCCACCCGGACTTTCGCGGCCAGGGTTTCGCCCAGGCGCTGATTGCTGCCAGCCTGGAAGCCGCCGCCACGCATGGCGCGCAGGCGGCGCGGGCCTTCGTGCGCCCGGATAACGCCGCAGCCCTCAGCGCCTTCCAGCGGTGTGGATTCGCCGTCCAGCCCGGTGTCTGCACGATTTTCGTCGCAGATGGCACAGACGGCACGGGCGCGCAGTCCGCGGCAGATCCGGGCGGCGCGCACTGGGTGCCGGTGCGCACGCTCAGCTATGATGGCCTGTGGCTGGAAGGCGCGCTTACCGCAGCGACCTTCGCAGCGGCCCGTGCATGCCTCCCGGCGG
Source organism: uncultured Anaerolineaceae bacterium (assembly GCA_964592955.1). Classification (GTDB taxonomy): domain Bacteria; phylum Chloroflexota; class Anaerolineae; order Aggregatilineales; family Phototrophicaceae; genus CAZQIJ01. The sequence goes on along the minus strand of CAZQIJ010000272.1, from coordinate 4,030 downwards.
ATCAGAGCGCGGGCGCGGCGCTGGCACGCGAACAGCACGGTTTGCGCGCGGCAGCAGAAGGCGCGGGTTATGGGCCAACTGCCGATTACATGCTGCTGTGGTGCGACCTCGCGTGATCCCCAGGCCCGGTTGCTGACGTGCGGCGACTGACGTGCGGCGACTGACGGGCGGGCACTTATGGAGAAATCAAAACGAACACGCATGGTAACTACTCAGGCAGGCGGTTGGGGGGCAGCGCCTCCCAAACCCCCCGCCAACTTTTTGTTAGGCAGCCTCAGGCCGTTGGTGACTGCGCATTGATCTGCTCGGCAATCGCGCGCGCTTCATCCAGGGTATGGGCAATGTGGAAATGGTTGTTCATGCCGGTGAACACGCGCTGCATCATCTGGATCAGAAGCTCGATAAAGCGGCTGATTCCCACCATGATAATGGCATCGACATTGGCGGCGTGGTGGGTGGCGTTATAGCGCCCGGTGCTCATGAAACCGGTGGGTACGGCGGTGTTCCTGGTCATATCTATGACGAGTACTACCCGGTGTGTCACCTGCTCTATGGCTGCAATGACCTGGGTATGCTTGGTGTAGTATTCGTCCAGCGTCCAGGTACCTTCAACGTTCAACACCATTACCTGCTGGGAGTCGTCGTCCCAGTGAAATGAAATCGGCATAGGTGGGACCTCGCTGTCACAGTGAACATTAATACAAGATTAGCGCGAAAACGGTGCGCGAAGTGTTAAGGTTGTATTGAGATTGCGTTGTGACGCCCGTGCGCGGCTGCGCCCACCGCTGCGCACCTGTGCTATACTATGGGCGGGCTTCCAGGATCTACAGGCAAACAGGAACCGGGCGACATGCTCGAATGGCTGATTATCGGCGGCGGCATACACGGCACACATCTCTCGCTCGTGCTTACCAAACGCCTGGGGATTGCGGAGCAGCGGGTACGCGTGCTGGACCCATACCCCGAACCGCTGCACCGCTGGCACGAGATCACGCAGGCGGTGGGCATGGATTACCTGCGCTCGCCGCAGGTGCATAACCTGCACTACGATCAGGGATCGCTGGGGGTGTTTGCCCGCATCCACCAGCAAGACGCGGATACCCGTTTTATCCCGGCCTATGCGCGGCCTTCACTCGCTTTGTTTAACCGGCACAGCGCCTATCTCATCGACAAATTTGGGCTGGCAGCGCTGCGCGTTCGCGGCACGGCACAGCGTTTAACCGAAATCGGCGGCGGGTGGCGCGTGGAAACCGAGCACGGCGCGCTGGACGCGCGGCGCGTGCTGCTGGCGGTGGGCGTCAATGACGAGCCCCACATGCCCGCGTGGGCACAGGATCATGCCAGCGCGCGTCACGTGTTTATGCCGGGTTTCCGGCGGGACGATGTGCGCGGGACGGTGGTGGTGGTGGGCGGCGGGCTTACGGCAGTGCAGCTCGCGCTGGCGCTGGCGCGTGATCTGGCGCAAACCTGCACTGTCGTGCTCTTGATGCGCCATCCGCTGCGGATTTACGATTTTGACAGTGATCCTTGCTGGCAGAACGCCATCTGCCTGAAGGATTTCCTCGCCACACCGGATCCGGCAGCGCGGCGGCAGCAGATCGCGGCGGCGCGGCATGTGGGTTCGGTGCCGCCGAACACGGCGAAGGCGCTGGAGGCTGCACGCGCAGAGGGGGCGCTCTCGGTCATCCAGGCGCAGACGCTGCACGCCGAGGGGCACACGCTGACCCTGGCAGATGGCAGCCAGATCCACGCCGACCATGTGCTTCTGGCCACTGGCAGCACCCGCGCTCGTCCGGGCGGAACGTGGATAGACCAGGCCATCCTGGAGTATAATTTACCGACCGCGGCCTGTGGTTACCCGGACGTGTGGAAGTCGTTGTGCTGGCGTGCGGGGTTGGTTGTTTCTGGCGCGCTGGCAGAACTGGCGTTGGGACCCGCAGCGCGCAATATTGTGGGGGCACGGATGGCTGGCGAGCGACTGGCCGCCACGTGCTGACGCGCAGCGCCTGGATGGGTGTTGGCCCTGCGCCATTTTTGTTCTAAGATAATATTTCTAACCACATTGAGTCTTGGGGGCACGAATGTCTAACGAATGGATTGTTGAGCTTGAACTTCCCCAAACCGGTGAGAAAATGCGGATCCAGTTCGATGAGCCGCTTGTGCTGGGCCGGCATGAGCGCGAAACGGCGACGGATGTAGACCTGACGCCGTACAAAGCAGAGGAACTGGGCGTTTCGCGCAGGCACGTCACCGTATTTGTACAGAACGACATGCTCTTGATCCGCGACCTGGGCAGCGGCAATGGGACGGTGCTTAATGGCCAGCGGCTGGAGCCAGAGCGCGATTACCCGCTGAAGCACGGCGACCGCCTGCTGCTGGGCCACCTGATCGCCGATCTGCGCATCGTGGTCGCGCCGGGGTATGGGGGCAGCCTGCACCAGCAGCGCAGCATCCAGGTCGATACGCAGGTGGAACGCGGCCAGGGGCAGTTTATCCTGATCGTGGAAGATGACCAGGAAGTGGCGCGTTTTCTTTCTATGCTGCTGGAGCGCAGCGGCTATAGCACCGGGGTCACGCACGATGTTACCAGCGCCATACGGATGTTCCGCCAGAAGAAGCCGAGCGCCATCATCCTGGACCTGATGCTGCCGGATATCAACGGGCTGGAATTCTGCCGTTATGTGCGGCGGGACGCGGTGGGGGGGCGCACGCCCATCATCGTCATCAGCGCGGCGAAGACCCCCCAGAACGTCGATACCGCGATGCAGGCCGGGGCCAACATCTTTCTGGGCAAGCCGATGAGCAGCAAGGAACTGCGCCACACCGTCAGCTCGCTGATTGCGGAGCACGAGAAAGGCGTATCTAACCTGAAGACCAAGCACCTGGTGGGGACGGCCCCGCTGCGCGCCATCGCGCCAGATACGCGGCGCAGCACGGCAGTGCTGTTTGTGGCCGGGCATGGGGATACGCCGATCACGGTTCACGTAAAGCAGCAGGTGACGCTGGGGCGTTCCGCCAATCCGGGGTCGCGTTCACACATCGACCTGGGGCGTTATGAAGCGGTGGATATGGGCGTATCGCGCGTACATGCCATGCTGGACTTCAAAGATGAGCATTTTGTGCTGCAGGATGCTGGCAGCGTGAACGGCACGTATGTGAACGGCGAGCCGATCAAGCCGAATCAGTCCGTAAACCTGAACAATTCGGACGAAATCCGGCTTGGCCAGCTTCGCATGTACATTTACTTCCTTACCGATACCGAGCACTGAGGCCGGGCGGGGGCGCACAGGCTGTTGCAGCCAGGAAACCAGCCAGCGATGTGGGCGGGGACATGGCCCCGCCATGACAAGGGATTGCTTAATTACCGGGAACGGCGTCAGGTACCGAACTGGCGGTCGCCTGCGTCGCCCAGACCCGGCACAATGAAGCCGATTTCGTTGAGGCGTTCATCCACCGCCGCCACGTGGATGGGCACGTCCGGGTGCGCCTCGGTTAGGCGGGCGATGCCTTCTGGCGCGGCGATAAGCCCCAGATATTTGATGCGCGCCACCCCCCAGCGCTTCAGGATATCGATGGTGGCGGTGGCGCTGCCGCCGGTGGCCAGCATCGGGTCCAGCACGAGGGCGAGCTGCACGGTGGGTTCTTTGGGCAGGCGGTTGTAATATTCGACCGGGTGCAGGGTGCGTTCGTCGCGGTAGAGGCCGATGTGCCACACCTGCACGTTGGGCAGCAGCTCCATGACGCCATCCACCAGCCCCAACCCGGCGCGCAGCACGGGCACCAGGCCGATTTCCTCCATCGATAAGTAGCCCCCGGCCTCGCCCATCGGGGTCTGCACACGGGTGGGCGTCAGTTCAATATCGCGCGTGGCTTCATAGCAAAGCAGCAGCGCCAGCTCGCGCACCAGCTCCCTAAACGAGCGGTGGGCGGTTTTTACGTCGCGCAGCAGGGTCAGTTTATGCTGTACCAGGGGGTGTTGTGAGACGAATACCTGCGACATCTTGCCTCCAGCAGTAAGCAGGAATAAGGG
>CAZQIJ010000271.1:0-6577 GCA_964592955.1 uncultured Anaerolineaceae bacterium | reverse complement strand
CAAACCAACCTGCGCCACAATATCGCCGCCTTCGGCCTCCTGGAGCGCTACGACGAATCGCTCATCCTCTTTCGGCGGCACTTCGGCTGGAGACCGCCCTATTACGTGCGCAAGAACGTGGGCAGCAACACCCGCCCCAAGGATCAGCACAGCCCGGAAACGGTCGAAATCGCCCGCGCCCACAACGCGCTGGATCTCGAACTCTACGCCTTCGCCACCGCCCTGTTTGAAGAACGGCTTGCCCACCAGCAGCGCGGCTTCCAGCGCGAAGTAAGCATCTTCCGCCGCATGAACAACGTTATGGGGCGCGTGCAGCAGTAAACACACCACATCGGACGGCCACACGGTGCAGCGAACAGGAACCATGCCATGCCAGTCAAACCAACCATCTTTCTCGATATCGCCAGCGCCGCGCAGGGGCGGATGTGGTCTGTGCTCCACGAGGTCTACGGCACCGAGCTGGTCTACCAGTTCCCGCCCCAGCCCCAGGGCACCTACGATATCCACCTGCGCGATGTCATCGCGGCGCGCGGCAAACGGTACCGGGTCATCGGCGGCAGCTTCATCTTTGAGACGGAAAACGTCACCGACCTCGGCTGTCGCCACTTCACCCTGCTGGCAGACCCGGTATCGCGCGCGCTGGCCAACTACTGGCAGATCCGCCGCACCGATGAGTATCATCTGCATGAAGTCGTCGTCCAGCAGCGCATGCAGGACGGCATCGAAGCCGTGCGCCGCAACCCGCAAACCCGCATCTTCTCTGGCGCGTTTGAAGAGAAGGACCTCACCGAAGTGCATCTCGAACGGGCAAAACACAACCTCGAAAACCATTTCGCGGTGGTGGGCATCTGCGAGCGCTTCGACGAAACGCTGCTACTGCTCAAACGCGAATTCGGCTGGAAAACGCCCTACTACGAAGCCCAGGACGACTCCCCAGTCGCCGATGTCGAAACGCCGGAACTCGTTCGCAACCGCATCATCGAACGCAATACGCTGGATATCGAACTCTATAACTTTGCCCTGCACCGCTTTTCAGAGCGCGTTGCCGCCCTGGGCCTGCGCTTCCAGCGCGAAGTGTTCGTCTTCCGGCAAACCCTTCCGCTGTGGCGCGCCTGGCACAGCGCACGCACCCGCCTGGATCTCTAACGCCGTCACAGGCTGCCAGCGCACGGGCAGCACACCCCACCTTCACGGGCGGGGTGCGCCTGCACCACAATTCAATCGCTTCTCGCCAGGGCAGCCCACAAACGCCGCCCCGCGCGCGAAACAGAACCATTTATTGATCGTAAACAAGGGATTACCCGGTCTGTAAGCATCATGAAAAATTGCATCATCTTAGGCGCAGGGCGCAGCGGCACCAGCATGGTCGCCGGGACGCTGGCGAATGCAGGCTATTACATGGGCGACACCATGCTGCCCCCCACCGACGCCAACCCCAAAGGCTACTACGAATCGCGCGAGGTCGAGGCGCTCAATGACCATCTCATTCGCGCCATGCTCCATCCAACCCCCGCAGAAATGCGTCTGCGCTGGCAGCGCCGCATCCCACGCCAGCCAGACTTTAAGGCGGCACAGTCCTGGGCCAAAGTCCGCTGGCTGGCGCTCATCCCACCCGTCCGCGTGCCCGTGCCAGATGCCGACGATATCCGCGAAATCCAGCGCCTTACCAGCCATACGCCCTTCTGCTTCAAGGATCCGCGCTTCTCGTATACCCTCCCGGCTTGGCAGCCGCACCTGCACAACACGGTGTTCATCTGCGTCTTCCGCGAACCCGCCATTACGGCCCGCAGCATTCTTAAGGAAGTCGAACGGGATGACTACCTCAACGGCATTCCCTATACGCTGCACCAGGCCTTCACCCTGTGGGGCTTCACCTACCGCCATATCCTGGAAAAACACCGTCACCAGGGCGAATGGCTGTTCCTGCACTACAACCAGGTATTCACGCCCCAGGGGTTAGATAGCATCGAAGCGCTCACCCATGCGCGTGTTAACCGCCAGTTCCCGGACGAACGCCTCGCCCGCACCCGTGCAGATAATGCCCGTGTCCCCTGGCACATTCGGCGCACCTACCGGCAGTTATGCACCCTGGCGGGGTATCGTCCATGACACCGCGCGTAACCGTCCTCATGCCCATCCATAATGTTGAAAAGCACCTGCGCGCCGCCCTCGATAGCGTCCTCGCGCAAACGTTCACAGACTTCGAGCTGCTCATCATCGACGACTGCTCTACCGACAGCACCCCGGCAATCCTCGATACCTATACGGATCCGCGCATCATCCGCCTGCGCAACGCGCACAACCTGGGCCTGGTGGCCTCGCTCAATCGCGGCATCGCGGCGGCCCGCGGAACATACCTCGCCCGCATGGATGGCGACGACATCTGCCTTCCCGGTCGGCTCGCCGCGCAGGTCGCCCACATGGACGCGCACCCCGATATCGTCCTGCTTGGCACCAAATACGTCCATATCGACGACGACGACGCCTATGTCTACGGCGGCGCAGAAGCCCCACCCCCACCCGAACCTGGCACCCGCGGCTACCTGCGCTGGTCCCTGCTGTGGATGACCTCCATTCAGCATCCCACTGCCCTCATTCGCCGTGCCGCCCTCGGCGATCTGCGCTACGATGCAGCCTTCTTCACCGCCGAGGACTATGAGCTGTGGACACGCCTCGGTCGCCTGGGCGCGGTCGAACGTCTGCCGGATGTTCTCCTGCGCTACCGCGTGAATCCAGCGGGCATCTCTGTCACCAAACGCGAGCGCCAGCTCGCCACCCATTTCAGCATCACCTACCGCGAAATCTGCCTGCTGCTGGGCGAAACCCTCCCGGAAGACCTCATGCGTTTTCTGTTTCGCATGGTCATTCCACAGCCACAGGACCCGTCAGACACCATCGCCGGGATCAGCTTCGTCGCCGCGCTCGATCTCTTCACACGCATCCGCGCTGCGTTCGTCAGCCGCCACACCCTCCAACCCGACGAGCGCAGCCACATCAACCGCGAAACGCAGCGCGTCTACCGCCGCATCATGGCCTATTCTCGCGCCAGCCACCAGCGCGACCAGCGCAACGCCGCCCGCGCCTGGCTGCTGCGCCGCAGTCCGCGTCTCTTTGCGGCGCTTCTGCTGGAATTCGGCCTCGGCAAACTCGGCCTCGCACCAGCGCCCCGCCCCGGCAAAACCCTGTACTGACCCTGCGCCGCGGCAGCCCACGCCCACAACCCTCACTGGCGACGCACACCTTGCGGCGTGCGTCGCGCCTTGCGCCTTACTCAAACATCGGGCTGCCAAATGCTTCAGAGAATACAACTTCTGCCAGCGACATCCGTGTGAGCCTGGCCGGGAATGGCACCGCCAGGTACCCCAATGCCACATGCGCCGCCGTCGCATAGTCCGCCGGAATGTTCAGCATTTCCTTTACCGCCGGTTCGTGATGGCACAGCAGCGTCGTCAGTGTCCCACCCAAACCTTCCGCGCGCGCCGCCAGCAGCATATTCTGCACCGCCGGATACACCGACGCCCCATACACGATCGGGTCACGCTCCAGCTCCAGGTCAGTCGGATGAATATCGACCATATGCGCGCACACCACCACAATCACCGGCACCTTGTGGAAGTTGTCTGCAAAGTGATCTGCGTCCTTCAGCAGCTTCGGCACCTCGTTGCCACGAATGGCGATCGCCCCCACCCCGGCTGCCGCCAGATAATCCCGCCACAGCGGAAAGTACAGCTCGCGCAGCGCCGCTTTCTTCGCGGCGTCCCGCACCACAATATAACGGTTCGGCTGGCGGTTGCCGCCCTGCGGTGCCCACCGCGCCGCGTTCAACACCCGCGCCAGCACATCGTCCGGGATCGGATCTTCCCTGTAATAACGTCCGGTGCCTGCCGTCTCAAGAACATTGTAAAAGTCCATATCACTTGCCACCTTTCTTGGTCGCGTAAGATCTGTTTCAGGATTTCGCTGACGCGGCGCACGGTCCCGTACAGCACGCGCGATAGTACCCACCATGAAACGGGCAGGCAAGCGGTTGCCGCCACGATCACTGACGCGGTTGGCGAAGCGCACCCGCACCCCTCAGACCGGCTTTCGGCACTGGGTGAGGGCAAAACGGGTGTGGTAGACGCCCCGCGCGGCCTCCACCACACCCGTTCTCGTCACAACAACCGCATGGGTGAATGGCTAAATGTCACCAATCAGCAGATGCGCCCCGGTCGGCGCTGGGCTGCCCTGCACCGGTTCGCGGCTGATGCCCACATGCTCAAAACTTGTGATCGGCTCCGGCGCATCAAATACCAGCACCCCCGTGCCCTGGCCATCAACGCGAAAAGTCCCCAGGCTCAGCGAGTGGCCGTCGCGCACCAGCCACAACTGGTAAATCTCGTTGGCCGCCAGCGCCGGAAGCCCGCTCACATACAGCGTCCCGAATTCCAGCGGCGTGTTCCAGATCACCTGGGCCTCTGCCCCCGCCGGAATCGTCACCTCGCCGGGCAGCACGCTGCTCACGCGCAGCGCCCGGTGATGCACCTCGCCCCGTTGCAGCGCCAGCAGGATCTGCTGCTGTGTATCGCTCTGCTGGGCAATCTGGCTGCGCACCAGCGCAAACTGAACATCCCAGTAGCGCCACAACCCCACCACCGCCACCAGCACGGCAGCAAAACCCACCCCAACCAGCCACCGCCCTACACCAGAACGGTTGGCGGTCGCACCGGGCTTTCGCGCTGTCGGCGGCATAACTGCCCCCGTTTTCGGTCGCGGTGCGCGCGCATCCGGCACCAAGTACAGCATGGATTCGGTCAGCGCCATGTATTCCGCCAGTTCAACCGCCGCTTCTGGGCAGTGTTCCAGCATGGTTTCTACAAAGCGTGTTTCGGCGGGGTCTGTCGTACCCAGGCTGTACGATGGAATCAGAGCAATCACGTCGTCACACGTACCTTGTGGGTGCTCCTTTGGGGGGGTCTGACCGTTCATGTTTCGTCCGCGTATACTCATTCGATTACAATAAGCCACGTTTCGCTTCAGCAGCAGTGCATCTGCAGGGCCATTTCAGGTAACATCACCCCGTCTATTCCTGCTCACGCTCGTTTTCAACGGGCTGGTCTGCCGCGTTCTGCCACAAATCCCGCAGTTTCTGCATCCCCAGCCGAATCCGCGATTTCACCGTGCCCAGCGGCAGCCCCAGGTGCTCCGCAATCTCGCTGTGCGTCATCCCCCTGAAGAACGCCAGGTGAATGAGCTGGCGCTGATCCTGCGGCAGCGTCCTGATCAGCCGCCGCAGCAGGCGGCCATCATCGCGCGGATCGCTGTCAACGCTGCGTGCCAGGCGGTTGGCCAGCATATCCAGCGAGTGCGGGTGCAGCGGTGGTTGGCGGCGTTCGCGCCGCAGCCGGTCAATCGCCGTGTAACGCGTCACCGAAAGCAGCCAGCTCGTCAGCCGCCCTTTGTCGGGATTCCACCGCTCTGGCCAGCGCCATACCTGAAACAGCACATCCTGGATAACTTCTTCCGCCGCCGCCGCATCCCCAAGCACATGCGCCGCCATATTATAGAGCAGGCGGTGATAGCGCTCGTGCAGGTCGCGCAGCGCGTTCTGATCCTGCCGCTTGATGCGCTCAATCAGTTCGATTTCAAGTGCATATGGTTGGTCAGTCATCGGCCTGACTGTTCAATGTCGTGCTGATCACGGTCATCCCACATATTACCAGCGTTTCGCAATATTGCCCCACGCATTTTAGCCGTTTTTCGGCGCGTTACCAAAATATCGCTGCTGCATCCCATGCCGCACCACCCCATAACCGCAGCCCTGCCAGCGCGGTGCGCACCACACAACCGGAATCCCGTTGACATAGCTCTGGGTGCCCTGCCATGCAGTACCCTAACTATGCCACGCCGCACAGCGTTAGTACAGTGTGCAGCAGCACATTCGCCCCGTTCTCGATGTCTTCCGGGTGCGAATACTCGTTGGGATTATGGCTGACACCCCCCACCGACGGGATGAAGAACATCCCCGCCGGGATCACCTTCCCCATCGACTGCGGATCATGCCCGGCGAAGCTCATCAGGCGCGTGTGGCTTAAGCCCAGTGCGTCTGCCGCGCCCTCTATCGCCACCAGCACCGTTTCATGCATGGGCGCAGCCGCATAATGGCCCACCGTTTCTACCGCCAGCGTCAGCCCGTAGGTCTTGGCCGTCTCGTGTGCCATCGCCATCAGATCGCGCGCCATCGCGTCCAGCAGATCTTCGCTCCCGTTGCGAAATTCCATTGCCAGCGCCACCCGCTCCGGGATGATGTTAAACGCCCCCGGTGCCGCGCTGATCTGCCCGAAGTTCACCACACCCGGCGCATACTGCGCCATGACCAGCGCCCGCGCCTGCTGGATGAACGCGCTCGCGCCCCACAGGGCATCGGCGCGTTCGTCCATCGGCGTCGTCCCCGCATGGGACGCAAACCCGCCGAAGGTCAGCCAGCACGCCCTTACCCCCACAATCGACGTGACGACACCGACGTTGATCCCGGCGCGCTCCAGCCGTGCCCCCTGTTCAATGTGCAGCTCCACATACGCCGCCAGCGATGACGGGT
>CAZQIJ010000270.1:0-6581 GCA_964592955.1 uncultured Anaerolineaceae bacterium | reverse complement strand
GTGTTCAACACCCTCTAGTGACGCCAGACGCCCGTCGATAATCGGTTGGGCGATCTGCGCAGGCAGCACAGGAAAGATGAGCACATTTCCCCCCAGCGTCCCCGTAATCGTGAATTCCAGGACCTCGCGTATACCTGCCCCAAAGAATGCGATGCTGCTGAGGGCAAACATCCCCGCGCTCAGCGCCAGCAGCGTTGTGGCGGTACGCAGCCGCCGCGTGGAAAGGTTGCGCAGCGCCAGCCGCAAATCGACCGACCCAAACGCCGGGATCTTTCCGACGAGCCATACCACCAGCCACAGCACACCCACCAGCAGGCCCAGGATGATCAGCGTCACCGCCACGCCCACCACACCCCAAAATACACTGCCGACGATTTGCCCGGCGATCAATCCCATCCCAAGCACCACGACCAGCAGCGCAAGCAGGGCGTGCAGGCATCCAACAGGTGCGAAATGTGTCTCGTTCGGGCGCAGGATGATGGCCGGTCGGATTCGCGCCGCAGTCAGCACCGGCAGCACGCCAAAGACCACAGAGACCATCACGCCGATGACCACACCAAACAGCACCGCCTCAGGGTAAACCTTCCACGTGAGCGGCTGCTGGATAATCAGCGCGCCATAATTGTTGGCCAGCGCGCTCAGAAAGATTCCAAGCAGTCCTCCCAGCAGGCTGCCGAAAGTGCCCAGCAGAAAGGCCTCTGCCATAAACAGCGCCGCCACCTGCCGCCCTTTGAGGCCGAAGGTCTTCAGCGCCGCGATTTCTTCGGTGCGCCGCCGCACCATGACCAGCATCGTGTTGATGATCCCCACCCCGCCGATCAGCATTGCCCCCAGCCCCATCGTCACGATGAACCGGCCAAGGTAATCCGCGATGACTTCGTGCCTTTCCAGCAGCTCTGGCACCGTCTCCACACCCGGATACGTGTTATCCCTGGCCAACGTGCGCACGTGCGCTTCAATGTCCTCTGCATTCTCCGCAGTCAGCACACCCTCTGGCAGCGCGATGCTGATGCGGTTCGGGTCCGCGTTTCCTTGCAGCGTGCCGTTGGCCACCAGGGCGTTATCGAGGTAGGCAAAACCAAAGAAGGCGGCGAACAGGTTATAGATCCCGGCCTCTGCTTGTGTGGGAACAATCCCCCGCACAATAAATGTCGCTTCAGTGCCACTCACCCGCACCGTATCGCCCACGCCAAGCGCATGCGACTCCGCCAGGTTCTGGCTGATGACCAGCTCATTACCGCCCTTAAACAGATCCCCCAGCCGCACGCCCGGCGGATCGACCGCGACGATATCGTCGGTCGGGGGGTAGGTGTCGGGATCAATGTACAGCGATGTGACGAACTGCGGGCGGCCCACGCTCACGTCATCAACCGGTGTCACCTGGATCGACTCGCCGAGCGTATAGACCGCCGTCTCCCCCCCCTGCTCCACTACCCAGCGCTCCACACGGCGAATGTCATTTTCCGTAAACGCTTCATACTCGCCGCGCGGGGCGAACGTGAAACCAAACGTATTGCCGATCATGAGCGTGATGTCGCCATGATTCGACGCGCGCACGTTGCTGGTGAGCGAATCGCCAATCGCCAGTCCCAGGCTGCGCAGCGCCACGACGGTCGCCACGCCCGCCGCGACCGAAAACAACGCGAAGGCAGACCAACGCCGACTGCGCCACAGATTGCGCCCCGCATACTGAAGGTAAAAGACGATACGCTGCATAACTTCACTTTCTGTCTCTGCTTTGCACGACTGGCTTTGCACGACTGTACGAATGGGCCGCGATAAAGGTTGCCGCAGTCCTGGTGCCAGGGCCGCCCCTAGCGCACAGTCCAGCGCATGTGGATGACGCTGCGCTGCTGGTAAAACCGGTACCGTTCCAGCGCCTGGGCAGCACTCACATCATCGCGCGGGTGTTCAATCGTCATGGTATCCCCCCCAAAGCGCCGGATTGCCGTGTTCAGCAGCGCTTCATCATACTGCCCGGCGAAGCGCGGATCGACCATCAGCGTCAGGCGCACCGCTGCGCCCAGGCTGTTGTCGATCCACAGCGCCGCCACAACCTCGCGCTCATCCTCAGAACGGATCACAAGGCGCTCAAACTGGCGCAGGCTGAACATATCGTTTAACCGCCCCCACAGCCCCTGCCGGAAGAAGCGCGGGTGCGCCGGGCGCAGCCAGCCCAGGCCGCCACTTCCGCTTGGGCGCACCCGTTCGGCCAGCGAAAGTTCCGCGCGCCATTCTGTCCCGCGCCGGCGTGTGATGACCGCTGTTGCGTGTTCCAGGGGCGGCGGCATGCGCGATGTGCCTGTGCGCCGCCACGACGTAAACGCGCGTTCCTCATAGAATCCAAGCTGTCGGTATAGTGTGATCGCCGGGTGATTATTGTAGTCCACCTGCAGCACTGCCGCTGTGCCCCCTCGCTCGCGGATCTGCGCCATGCTGATATGCATAAGCTGGCGTGCGATGCCGCGCCGCTGATAATTCGGGTGTACCCCAACGTTGGCAACAATCCACACACTGCCCAGTTCAGGCGGCAGATGCGCCGGGTAGATCGAAACATTGCCCACAATGCGCCCATCTTCTACCCACACATAGCCCAGGTTAATGCCCAGTGCCAGATCATTAACGCGTGCCAGCACGTTCAGCCCTGGGCCAAATTTGCTGAGCATGCGCATTTCGCGCAGTGCGGCGCGCCCTCCACTGTCCATACTATCCGCAAATACGAGTTCAATCAGATCGGCGAGTGGCGCAAGGTCAGTGCTGAGGTTGACGGGGCGTATCCTGCTCTGCGTGTTCGTTGTGTCCTGGGCGAACGGTGCGCTTACCATAAGTATTGCCTCTTCATGAGACTGGCAGCAGTTCCGGCGCGAGTCTCTTCGGGCGGAAAATAAGAGAAACTAATTATCTTAAGCGTATCTAACGCGCGGCGGGCTGTCAAGGCGCTGCACTGCGCCTGAACCAGGAGGACCAGAACACGGGGGCAGGGGCGCTGCCCCTGCATAAAACCCCGCTGCACGCTGCCCACAAACCAGGTCTGTTGGCAGTTGTGCCTGGTGCCTGCTTCAAATGCGCTCTGGCTGGCCAGGAATGTTTACAGGCCCTAAAAACCGCTGAGCTGGCTCAGATCTGCGCGCCCGGACTGCATGGCGCTGATGTGCTGCAGCAGCCCCAACCGGTTGCGGCGTATCGCCGGGTCATCGGTGTGGACCAGCACCCCTTTGCCCGGTTCTTCTCCAAAGAATTTGCTGACGACCGGCACCATCGGCACAAACGCGCTCAGGAAGGCGTTCAGGTCGCCGTGATCCAGTTGCGCTGCTGCCGCACGGTACGCTGCATAGAGCGCATGCTCTTCGGGGAGCTGGAATAACGCTTCATCAACCGCATACTGGTCAGGCTCGCTGCGGGTGATGCGCACACAGCGCGCGAAGTTATCCAGGATGGTGAACCAGTCATCACGTTTGACCCATTCGCTGAGCTGGCGCACAGCCTTAAGCGCTTCATACGGGTTGTTCGACTGTTCAGCCAGCACCGCCTGCACAATGTCAGGGGCCCAGCCCTGCTCCTGCAGCCACACCCGCAAACGGCCCGCGATGAAGTCCAGCGTCTGCGCCCGCGCCTCGGTCGAGACGCTGATCGGCTGCGCCGCCGCAGCGATTTCAGCAGCGCGCATGAGGTCGAGGCTGATCTGCTTGCCGGCCAGGATCTGGATGATGCCGAGTGCCGCGCGGCGCAGACCATAAGGATCGGCGGTGGATTTTGGCGCGAGCCCCACCGAAAACAGCCCGACGAGGCTGTCCAGCCGGTCGGCAATGGCCAGCAGCGTCCCCGCCTTGCTGGTCGGCAGCATGTCGTCTGCATTACGCGGCAGCCAGTGCTCGAAAATCGCATTGGCGACATCGCCCGGATACCCCTCGCGCAGCGCATATTCCCGCCCCATGATCCCTTGCAGCGAGGTCATTTCTACCACCATGTTCGTGGCCAGATCCGCCTTCAGCAGATGCCCTGCCTGGGTGGCGATGGCCGTATCGGTGCTGGCCAGGCCCAGCAGATCGCCCAGCGGCGACACCAGCGCAGCCACCCGTTCGTTCTTGTCGAGCATCGAACCCAGATGCTCCTCAAACGTCAGGGTGCCCAGGCGCGGCAGGTAGTCTTCCAGCGGTTTGGTGATATCTGACCGGTAGAAGAAGCGCGCGTCAGAAAAGCGCGCCGTCAGCACATGCTCGTTTCCCTGTGTCACGATGTCAAGGTGTTCGGTGTCGCCGTTGCGGATGGTGACAAAATACGGCATCAGCGTGCCGCTGGCATCCTCCACCGCGAAATAGCGCTGGTGTTTGCGCATCACCGTCACCAGGATCTCGCGCGGCAGCGTCAGGTAATCACTGTCAAATGTGCCGCGCAGCGCGGTCGGCGTTTCCACCAGGTTGATGACTTCGTCCAGCAAACCCGGATCTTCCGCTGCGCGCCCCCCCACCTCTGCCGCCAGGCGCTGCACCTCACCCAGGATTGCTGCGCGCCGTGTGTCTGCATCCAGTTCAATACCCTGGCTGCGCAGGAAGCTGTGATAATCTGAGACTGACGTGATCGTGTGTTCCGGTGACCCGTAAGGGCGCAGGCCGCGCGTCACATTTCCGCTCACTATGCCCGCAAACGAAAACGGAATCACCGTGTCGCCAAATACCGCCACGATCCAGCGCACCGGGCGCGAAAAACTGACGTTGCTCGCGTTCCAGCGCATCGACCGGGCAAATCGGATGCCGCCGATGAGTTCGGAGAACTTTTCGGCCAGAACTTCTGCTGCTGCCCGTCCCACCACATGGACGTTGGCGGTCACATACTGCCCGCCGTCGATTTCGGCCACCACGAGCGCCTCCACCGGCACCCCCCGGCTGCGCGCGAAACCTTCTGCTGCTTTGGTCGGTTTGCCGTCGGCATCAAAGGCGCGGTTGGCAGGCGGTCCCTTTTCGACGGTTTCAAGGTCGGCCTGGCGCGGCGCAACCTGCCGGATTTCGGCGACAAGCCTGCGCGGTGTACCGCTGACCGTGAGTCCCGCATGCTCCAGCCGCAGCGCCTCAAACAGGGCGGGCACCGCGCTGCGAAGCTGGGCAAGCGCACCGTCCAGATCCTCTGGCGGCAGTTCCTCTACCCCAATTTCCAGCAGCACATCGGCGGGCGCGGTGGGGGCAGGCGGCAAAGACGGCACCGGCGCGGACTGCCCGTCTGCCCAGCGCCGGGTCAGCTTCATCAGCGGGTAGTTGAGCGTTTCCCGCTGCGTGAGGTAGGTCTTCGCAACGCTGCGCGACATCTCGCGCATTCTGCGAAAGAATGTGGCGCGCTCCGTTACCCCAATCGCCCCTCGCGCATCCAGCACGTTAAAGAGGTGGCTGCACTTCAGCACATAATCATAGGCCGGGATGAGGGCATTTTCTGCCAGCGCGCGCCGGTACTCGTTCTCATACACGTCGTACACCTTGCGCAGGCCGTCCACATCCGCAATGTCGAAGTAGTAACGGCAGTGGTCGATCTCGTCCTGGAAGAACAGATCCCGGTAGGCGAGATCCGGCATCCAGTCAATATCCCAGGCGGCGTTCTTGTGCTGCAACGCCAGCACGATTCGTTCCATCCCATACGTGATTTCCACAGAGACCGGGTCAAGTTCCACGCCACCGGCCTGCTGAAAGTAGGTGAACTGTGTGATCTCCTGCCCGTCCAGCCACACTTCCCAACCCAGACCCCACGCCCCCAGCGCCGGGCTTTCCCAGTTGTCTTCCACGAAGCGGATGTCGTGTTCGCGGGGATCAATGCCTATCGCTTCCAGCGATTCCAGGTACATCTCCTGCGGGTTACCGGGATCCGGTTTCAGGATGACCTGATACTGGTAATATTTCTGCATGCGGTTGGGGTTTTCGCCATAACGGCCATCGTCGGGCCGCACCGACGGTTCCACATACGCCACACGCCAGGGCTCCGGGCCCAGCACGCGCAGCAGGGTCGCCGGGTTGCCTGTACCCGCACCCACCTGGATGTTGTACGGTTCCCAGATCACGCACCCGCGCGATGACCAGAACTCGTGCAGTTTGAGGACCACTTGCTGAAAACTGAGCGGTTGCTTCGTCATGAGTTTTGCCTTGGACGGATTTCGACACACACCGCTAAGTATAATTGCACAGCGCAGGATTATCGAGTCGCGATAGGTGTAAGGTTGGAAGAATTTCACAACGCATTTTCGCGTTTTCCGCTATAATGTCCACTATGCTCACCGTACAGTGCAAAAAGGCGTAATCATGCTGACCCCAGACCTCGTTGGCAGGCAACTGAATGAGTTCACTGTTCTCGAACGGATTGGCCGGGGGGGGATGGCGACCGTGTACCGCGCGCACCAGAGTTCGATGAGCCGTGATGTCGCCCTCAAAGTCATTCCACTGGACGACCCCTCAGAACAGACCGAGGACTTCCAGCGGCGGTTTGCCCAGGAAGCTGCCGTCATCGCCGCGCTGGAACACATTCACATTCTGCCAGTCTACAATTACGGGATCGTGCAGGATGTGGCCTACCTGGCGATGCGCCTGCTGCGCGGGGGATCGCTG
>CAZQIJ010000269.1:0-6647 GCA_964592955.1 uncultured Anaerolineaceae bacterium | reverse complement strand
GCAGCAGGTCTTATTACCCACTTTAGTGGGTGTACAACCGGCACATGACGAGGCCCTTGCTAGCCAGGGCCCCTGGCACCCCGACTTTGCAAAAGCCCTGGTCCCTTGCTGGGGGTAAGCAGCCTGAGCAGTCACTGCTTGCCTATTTGTGCCGGGCTGGGCGAGGTTTCCGGGGGCGATGCGGCAGGGGTGGAGACACCGCGCCGGGCGCGCAGCACCACCGCGACGCCGATCAGGATGACGGGCAGCGCCACGTAGGCTGTGCCGGTGATTGTTTCGCCCGCCAGCGCCACACCCAGAAACAGCGCCAGCGCCGGATTGACAAACGCGTAGGAGGTGGCCAGCGCAGACGATACCGTCTTCAGCAGGTAGAAATAGGCGGTCATGGTGGCCAGTGATCCGAACGTGATGAGGTAGAGCAGCGCCAGCACCGATGTGGTGTTGGGGTTGGTGGGGAACGGTTCGCCGCGCACCAGCGCCATGCCGCACAGGATCAGGCCGCCGGTAAGCATCTCGGCAGCGCTGCCCATAACGCCAGGGGGCATATCGATGCGCGGCATGAGGGCCGATCCTAATCCCCAGGCGGCGGGCGCGAAGGTCAGCAGCAGCAGCGCCGCGGCATTGCCCTGGATGTCACCTTCCAGGCTGAGCAGCGCCACCCCAAACACGCCCAGCAGCACGCCGATCCATTCGCCCCGTGTGGGAAATCGCCCCCACAGCAGCCCGAAGAGCATCGTGAAGAGCGGCGCGGTGGCCACAATGGCGGCGACGAGGCCAGACGAAATCGTTTGTTCGGCCAGGGCGACGCTGCCCATACCGCCGCCCAGCAGCAGCGCCCCCACCACTGCCGCGCTGCCCCACTGCCGCCGCGTGGGGACGGGCGCGCCGCGCAGCCGCAGGAACACGAACAAGCCCCCCCCGGCCAGCACAAAGCGGATTCCCATCAGCCAGTAGGGTGTGAAGCCTTCCAGCGCATAGCGAATTCCCAGATAGGTGGTGCTCCAGATGATATAGACCACCGCCAGCGAGACGAAGATCCAGAAGCGGCGGTCGGCCAGCAGCGCCGGGCGCGTTTCGGCAGGCGCGCCAAGTTGAACAGGCGTAGACGTCATGGTGTGACCTCTTGATGTGTGGGTTATACCGGGATACAAGCGCAGTGTAGCACGTGTGTGCAGGGTCTGGACAGTGGATTTAAAAAGTATTATGCTCACGGCATGGGTGATAACGAAAGCAGATGGCAGCAATGACTTTACAAATTGATGCTGTGGGGTGGGCGCTGCTGCGCCTGCTTCAGGATAACGCGCGCCAGCCGCTGCGGCAGCTTGGGGAGATTGTGGGGCTTACGGCCCCGGCGGTGGCGGAGCGGATGCGCCGCTTGGAAGATGCCGGGATCGTCACCGGGTTTCATGCCGCGCTGGACCTGCCCCGCCTGGGGCTGCCGATTATGGCCTACATCCACCTGACCTCCAACGTGCAGCAGGCGATACGCTTCAGGGAAATGGTGGGGTCGCTCACGGAAATCATCGAATGCCACACCCTCACCGGGGTGGAGACTTTTCTGCTGAAAGTGGCGGTGCCGGATGTGCCGCACCTGGAACGGATGTTGTGGAAGCTGAAGGATTATGGGGAAGTGCGCACGTCGCTGGTGCTCTCCACACAGGTGAAGCGCCGCAGTCTAGACGCGCGCAGCATCTTCCCGGATTAACATCCTTACGCCAAGTCTTACGACAACTTCGGCCATTGCTTAACCAGATAACAAAGGCTCCTTAACGGCGGTTGCGCAGAATGTCGCCGCCGTTTCTTGAAAAAAAGAGGAGAGCACGATGAAGCGTCTGTTTCTGAGCTTACTGGTTGCAGTGCTGCTTATTGTTGGTGCGTCTGTGCAGGCGCAGGAAGACGAAAAGCCGATCGTCGTTTACATCAGTTGGGATGGATCGCCGGGTTGGGTGGTCGAACGCCTGCTGGACGAAGGCAAACTGCCGAACGTGCAGCGGCTGGTCGACAGCGGGGTGTGGGTACGCCGCACGGTGGGCAACTGGCCCAGCCTGACCGCCGCCGGCCATGCCGCCGTGTTTAACGGGGCCTTTGGCAACGTCAACGGGGTGACCGCCAACGGCGTTCACCAGGCTTCGTTCGAGACGGTTACGATGGGCACGCGCGGCCCCAGCGGTTTCAGCGCGGTCAACCTCATCACCGAACCGATCTGGGTCACGGCGGCGCGCCAGGGCTGGAACGCGGTGCTGGTGAGCGTAACGCAGTCCTCGCCCTTCCAGATGTATACTGAAGAAGGCTATGTGTCGTCGCAGGGGCTGCCGTCGTTCGGCGCGTTCGGCGATAACCTCGTGATCGCCGATCCCTACGCGGCGCGGCGCGGGTCCCCGGCTCCCCTCATGGGCGGCGGCGAAAGCCTGCCTCTTACCGAAACCGACGGCGAAGGCTGGACCAACCTGCCCGAAGGCGCGGCGTTGCGCAGCTTCACCCTGGATGGCGGCGCAGATGGCGTGACGCTGAACGGTCTGGTGGTGGCGGAAGACGGCAGCGCCTTTGACCAGGTCGCGCTCAGCGCCGATGGCGATTACAGCACCGCGACGATCCTGCGCGCCGAACCCTTCACCAACGACTCTTCGAACTTCAGCGCGCCTGTACGGGCGACGTTCTGCAATGCCGAAGGCAACTGCACCACCGGCTACACCCACTTCCGCCTGACCGAAGTGGCCGAAGACGGCAGCAGCTTCACGCTGTGGCACACCTTCCAGAGCGACTTCACCGAAGCCACCCTTACCGACCCGTCGCGCATCGAAGCATATCTGGAAGTGGGCGGCGCGTTCACCGGCAACAGCCCGTTCTGGCAGGCCCCGCTGCCCCAGATCGGCCCGCTGCCCAATATCTATGGTGAACTGGGCGTGCAGGTGAACGACTGGTTCTTTAACAACCTCGTGGCAGAAATCGAGCGCAACGAAGCCGATCTTTATGCCAGCTACTCACCCTTCCCGGATGAATGGCACCACAATTACTACGGCTATATGGACACAGCATCGCCCTTCTACAGCGAAGAAAACGCGGCGCTGGCCTGGTCATATAACGATGTGATGTATGGCAACCTGGATATGCACCTGGGGCGCGTGATCGACGCGCTGGAAGCCACCGGGCGCGATTGGAACGTGGTCCTGTTCACCGATCACGGTTTTCAGTCGTCGTGGCGTGTGACTTACCCCAACCGCATTCTGGCGGCTGCCGGGCTGCTGGTGGTGAATGCCGATGGCGTGGTGGATCCCACCCAGTCGCAGGCGTGGTATGGCGGCGAGAATGCGGGCGGCGTCTACATCAACAGTGACCGCTTCATGGGCGGCATCGTCACCGACGACCAGTATGATGACGTTGTGGCGCAGGTCACCGAAGCCCTGACGAGCGCCACCGACCCCGAAACTGGCGACCAGCTCATCACGGCGGTGTATCGCGCCGACGAGATGGACGAAGAAGGTCTGGGTGGCCGTCATGGCGCAGATCTGTACATCGAAATCCCGAACGGCTACTACTGGAACGCGGATGCGCGCGGCGTGGAACCGATCGCGGCGGCCAACCCCAACGAAGGCGCGGGCGTGCATGGTCCGCACCCGCTGGCTCAGGATCAGATGCTCGGTTTCGCGGTGATGGGCGGCACGCAGATCGCCGATGGCGTGGTGGTCGATCAGGCGCGGTCGATTGACCTGACCCCGACGGTTGCGCGCGCGGTGGGTCTCGAAGCGGCGGCGCACTGGACCGGCACGGTTCACGAAGACTGGATCGCGGCGGAATAACGCGCATTTATCCGTAGTGTACGCGGGGGGGTACGGCAGCAGGCGAGGCGTTCATTCGTGGTAACGCCTCAGCCATCGCAGCAGTTGAGGTTAAATTTTGAGTCGTGACCTGCAAGTGAGCCACACTCTTGTTTAACCTCACCCCCCTGCCTCCCCTCTTGATCAGAAACCAGCTTCTCTGAAGGACCGACAAGCGAGCCTCGCAAACACCGAACCTCACCCCATGCCGAAAAACTGGCGGCGCTGTTTGCAGGCAGCGCAGAAACACACGGCCCATCCACAGCCGATGCACAACTGCGCACCGAGCGCGTGCTTCCGCCGTTGCCACACCTGCCAAGTGCTGATAGAGTAAGCGCGCGTACTTCCTAAACAAACCGGGATCGTTCACCTGTGAAAAGACTTGCGACGCTAATGCTGGCGCTTGAACCTTTGAGCCTGGCATTTATGATCGGCTTCATCTGGCTGCGGCCCATGCAGCCGTGGCTGGCGCTGGTTTTCGTTGTGCCGCTTGTGCTGGCACGCTGGATCGTCCACCGCCGCCTGTGGACGCGCACGCCGCTGGACGTGTGGCTGATCGTATTCGTGGCGCTGACGTTGGCCAATTTCTACACCGCGCCCTACATCCGCTGGTGGTGGTGGCAAATGATCCGCCCGATGCAGGCCATCGTCACGGTATGGGGCATGGTCGAAATCGCAAGGCGGCGCGGGGCCAGCGATCATCTGGCGTGGGCGCTGCTGCTGCTGGGGGCGGGCATCGGCGCGCTGGCGCTGGGGTCCTCGCAGTGGAGCACAAAATCTGATCTGCTTGACCCGATTGTGAACCTGCTGCCGCGCGTGCGCGGGTTTCCCGGCGCAGAACGCGGGTTCAACGTCAACGAGATCGCGGGCGGCATCATCTGGCTGCTGCCATTCGCCACCGGCATGATGTTCTATGCCTGGCGGGTGCCGCGCCCCTGGCTGCGCGCGGCGTCCAGCCTCACGTTTGGGCTGCTGGCGCTGGCGCTGTTTCTGGGGCAAAGCCGCTTCGCCATCTATGGCGGCATTGTGGCCAGCGGACTGCTGATCTTCGCGCTGATTCCGCGCGGCGGCTGGCGCTGGCTGGCGCTGGTGCTGCTGGCCGCGATGACGGTGCTGGAAACGCTGCTGTTCATCGGGATCTTCTCCCCGGATACGGACCTGGAGAGCCGCGACGAAAGCAGCCTGGAGGCGCGCGTGCTCATCTGGGGCAGCGCGCTGCACATGGTGGGCGATCACCCGCTGACGGGCGTGGGGGCGAATATGTTCCGGCTGCGCTCGGTGCGGGCCGTCTACCCGGTCACGGGGTATGAAGACCGCGTGCTGCCCCACGCCCACAACGAATTTCTGCAGGTGGGGGCGGATCTGGGTATTCCGGGGATGCTTTTGTTTGCGGGCTGGCACGTTACGCTGTTCTGGATGGTGTGGCGGGTGTGGCGGTTGGGTGACCTGGCGGCGCGCGCGGTGGGGGTATCGCTGCTGGCGGGCCTGCTGGCACACGGCGCATTTGGCCTGGGCGACGCCGTCACGCTGTGGGATCGCTTCATCTTCGTCTACTGGCTGATGGTGGGGGCGATTGCCGCGCAGTACTGGCTGGTGACGCATGCGGCGGGGCAGCGCGCTGTGGAGTCCGTCTCCCCGGCGCGGCCTGGCTCAGCATAGGGCCTGGGCGCGGGGGACGTGGTATTATCATGAATGGTGACGACTCAGGTATGGTATACACCCTTGTGCCCTCATCCCCTGCCCCGCGCTCCCGCAGCCGTGCAGCGGCGATGGAAAGCGGGATTGCGGGTGAGGGTGATTTCGCCGTAACTTCGATGGCTGAGGCGTGATGCATGGAGACCAGATGCAGACAGAAGCACAGAATCCCCGATCACTTTTTCTTGATCAGATGACCTCGTTCGAAGTCCTTCAGGTGATGAATGCGGAAGATCAGACGGTGGCACAGGTCGTTAAAGACGCGCTGCCTGTCATGGCGCAGGCGGTGGACGCCATCGCGGCAGGGATGCGGCGCGGTGGCCGCCTGATCTATGTGGGTGCCGGTACGAGCGGACGCCTGGGGGTGCTGGACGCCGCCGAATGCGTGCCGACCTTCGGCATCGACCCTGGGCAGGTGGTGGCGATCATCGCGGGCGGCAGCGAAGCGCTGACCACCGCTGTGGAAGGCGCAGAAGACCTGCCGGCAGATCTCAGCCCATACGCGCTGAAGCCGTCGGACTCAGTCGTCGGCATCGCGGCCAGCGGCACAACCCCATTCGTGCTGTCTGCTGTGGCCCAGGCGCGCGCCGCCGGATGCATCACCATAGGCATCGCGTGCAATGTGCCATCCCCGCTGCTGAAGTCCGTCCATATCCCTATTGCGCTGCTGGTGGGCCCGGAAGTCATCGCCGGATCGACGCGGCTGAAGGCAGGCACGGCGCAGAAGCTGGCGCTTAACCACATCAGCACCGGCGTGATGATCCGGCTGGGCAAAGTGTATGGGAACCTGATGGTGGATGTGCGCACCACCAATAACAAGCTCGTCACGCGCGCGCTGCGCATGGTCATGGCGCTGACGGGGTTAGACGAACCGGCAGCCGCCGCGCTGCTGGCAGCGGCAGACAGCGAAGTGAAGACAGCGGTGGTGATGCACCGGCGCGGCGTCCCGGCTGGCGAAGCGCGCCGACTGCTGACCGCCAGTGACGGATTTCTGCGCGCCGTGATCGGCTAAGGGATCAACCCATTGAAATCCGCGTGACTGCTCAGGTATCTTTGACCCCCCTGCCGGGCTTATGGGCGCAGCGCCCCTATCCACGCGCTGTGCGTTTCACCCTGCATCTGAATCCTGACCTGGCG
>CAZQIJ010000268.1:0-6655 GCA_964592955.1 uncultured Anaerolineaceae bacterium | reverse complement strand
CCCCCCCCCCCCCCCCCCCCCCCCCCCCCCCCCCCCCCCCCCCCCCCCCCCCAACCGCCTGCGTGACCCAATAGAAGAGACTCGCGGGGCGCGGCACCGCCCACCCCGCACAAGGCCCGGCCTACTGCGCGTTAAGGCGCGAGAGCGCTTCGGCTGCCGGGGTGTAGTTGGGGTTGAAACTGAGGGCTGCGCGGTAGTTTTCAACGGCGCGCTGTGTTTCGCCCAGACCTTCCCGCGCGACCGCGGCATAGTAGAATGTTTCTTCCACATACTGCCCGCCGCCGTCGTTGAGGTTCAGTTGTGCCAGCGCGATGGTATCGTTATAGCGTCCTACGGCGTTGTAGGCTTCCATGGGGCCAAACTGGTACCACAACATGCGCCAGGGCAGGCCCAGTCTGCGCGCTTCGTCGTAGGCTGTGGTGGCCTCTGCATGCATCGCCAGATAGTTGAAATTGGTGCCCATGTTGAACCACGCGAAGGCGTCGTTACGGTCGGCCACTGCCTCGGCACGGGCGATTTCCAGCGCGTTTTGGTAGTTCTGTGTTTCGTCTGCATCGTTCCCAAGCAGCGCCATCAGTTCGGCCTCGCGTGCGGACGGATACAGCACAACATATGCATAGTTAAAGTGCTGCCAGAATTCCTGGATATGCGCGTAGCTGTAGTTGGTGTTCGCGCCGATGTAACTGTCATCGGTGATCACCACCTGCACGCTGTCATCATAGCCTTTCACCAGCAGATAATGCCCCATCCAGCCCAGGCGATCCGGTTCGGGGTCATACCCGGCTTCGATCATCACCGGGAAGTCGTGCGCAATCAGCGTGCGCAGCAGATCCAGCGTCCCACCATACCGCCGCAGCGCAAAGACATCGATCTCTGGCACCTGCGTATTCACAAATTCCACAAGCTGCCACGGGCTTACATTCTTGTCTTCGCTGTTTGGCTTCAGCCAGTTGGCGGCGCGCCCCTGGTCTTCGGTGTACCCGAAATAGCTCAGGCCAGCGGTGAGCGTGGCCGGGCCGCAGTTATTCCACCACTGGGGGTGGTGCGTGATGTTGCTTAGCTGGTGGTAGACCGGCAGCGCTTCCTGCAGCGCTTCCTGCTGCGCCTCTGGGGTGGCTTCTGGCGTTGTGTCCTGCGCCACCAGCGGGATGGCCAGGAGCAGCAGCAGTGCGAGAACGATGAATCGGGTCAGACGGTTCATGAGGGGTTCCTCGTTTTATCCTGTGCTTCAGATCTACTAGCATTATATAGCTGTGGGGGGATGTCAACCCTATTCCTGGTCGCCGCTTACCTGACGCTCGCTCGGCGACCGTACTTGCCCGGCTGCCCGGTAGGGTGGCGATGGGGCAGGGGAAGCTGCCGGTGAAAGCGCTCCATCGGCAGTCAGTACAGCAGGAGATGCGCCCGCGCTTTCGCCACCAGATACAGCGTGCGGCGGCACGGGCGCTCGCCCTCCTCTATTCATCTATTCATCGAAATCGGCGCGAGATACCCCTGCCTTTAGCCATGGGGAGGGATAGCGCCTTTTGTCCTTTCCTGATCTATTCATCAAATAGCTCGCCCACGCTGCGGCCTTCGTGGGCGCGCAGGATCACCTCGCCCAGCATCGGCCCCACAGACAGCACTTTCATGTTTGGCAGCAGTTTGTGTTCTGGCTGGAGGATGGTGTTGGTGAGGATGATTTCCTTAAGTCCCGCCTCGCCCAGGCGCTGGTACGACTTTTCGCTGAGGAAGCCGTGTGTGAATGCCAGATAGATGTCGCGCGCGCCGTGATCGCGGCAGACCTGTACGGCGTTGGTCACACTTCCGGCAGTGTTCACTTCATCGTCCACCAGCAGCACGTTGCGCCCCTCCACACTGCCGATGAGGGTCAGCGCTTCGGGACGTTCGGCGTTATCCACGCGCCGTTTTTCCACCAGCGCCACCGGCACATTAAGCCGTTCTCCCCAGTTGCGGGCATGTTTGGCAAAACCGAGATCGGTAGAGACGACGGTCATGTCTTCGATATTTCTGTCGCGCACATAATCGCTTAGCAGCAGAAACGCGCTTAGCGCATCGCCCGGAATGTTGAAGAACCCCTGAATCTGCCCGGCGTGCAGATCAATGGTCACATAGCGGTCTGCGCCTGCCGCTTCGATCAGGTTGGCCACCAGGCGCGCTGTAATGGGTACGCGCGGCTGATCTTTTTTGTCTGAGCGGCCATAAGAGAGGTAGGGGATCACGACATTGATGCGCCAGGCGGAGTCCCGCTTCAGCGCGTCGATCATGATCAGCATCTCCATGAAATTGTCGTGTACCGGCGTTCCCATCGTCTGGATCAGGTAAACATCCTGGCCGCGCACGCTTTCGTTGAGCCGCAAGAAGATATTCTCGTTAGAAAACACCGTGCGCTCGTAGGTGCCGGGCTTAATGCCCAGGTATTCCCCGATTTCCGAGCCCAGATGTTTGGCAGCAGAACCGGAGAACAGCTTGATATCTCCAAAACCCCGGTGATTACTGCGCTCGTCACCGAGGCGAATGTATTTTGTGCCGGGTACTCTCGTCAATTTACAGACCTCACATTGAATCAGGAAAACGCAAAAAGGGAAGTTTACCTGGGAACACACCCTGGACTCTATATCCTGATTGTACCATCAACGTCCGATTCCGCCGATACGCTGCCAGGGATGCGTGCCTTTCGAAATGCTACGGCTTTCGCCTGACCTCACGCCTTGCCCATTCTCGTTACACTATGGGAAACACAAATCAAATGCAACCCATGCAGGGGCGGAAAAGGCAAGGTTCGTCCGCCAGGCATCATCAGCCGTGTTCGTTTTGATTTCTCCATGAGGCGCATGGCAGTGTCACTCAGCGCGGCGTGCAGGGCCGGTTCAGCGCGGCCCAATCTAACCCCATCAACAGATCCCCGATGCTCACGCGCAGCACGCCATCGTCGCCCAGGCTGCTCCACACCCGCGCCTGGTTATCCCCATAAACGCGCAGCACACCGCACAGCGTGCCGCTGTCGCTGGCGGCGATGACCTGACCATGACTGCTCAGCAGCACCAGCGTAGTGTCCAGATGTTGCAGCACAGTTCTGCCAGTGGCGATCATCGGGAGCTGCCACAATTGGGTTCCGGCGGGGTCCAGCGCGCGCAGCATCGCCCCATCAAACAGAAAGATGCGCCCATCCTCCGTAAGGGTCAGCGCGCTGCTGCCGTTCACGGCGGGTGTGTCGGCCAGCAGCGTCCATTCCTGCGCCACCTGCCACAGGCCGGTCTGGGTGAGCACCAGCAGATCACCCGCCGCAGAGACGGCCATGCCTGCGGGGGCGCGCAGTTGGGTGCGTTCCAGCAGCCGGCCTTCGCGCGTGATGATCAGCAGTTCGCTGGTCTGGCTCAGCAGGCCGATAACGTCCCGCGCCGGGTGGATTTCGGCCAGCAGCGGCATATCTGGCAGCCGCCACTGCGCCTCCTGCAGGTTGGCTGCCAGCATCACCAGCGCGCCGTCTGCCGCCTGGTAGAGCAGCGAATCTCCCACCCAAACCGGTGCAGACTGGATCGGGCCTGCCAGTGTCCAGCGCGCTACCGGGGCACCCTGGTAATCCACCTGCTGCACGCTGCCATCTGCATAAAACACGAGCGGCGCACGCTGGTAACCGACGACCGCAACGGCAGGTTGATCCAGCAGCACACGCCACAAAACGCGCCCATCGTAGGTGGCCAGGCGCAGCGAATCCCCATCGATGTACATGAGGCTGTGATCGTCAAGCTCCAGCGGCGGCGCGCCCAGCAGCGTGTTGGTGATGAGCTGCCAGCGGGCGGCAGGCTGCGCGCGCGCCTGATAGTTCAGGATGAACTGAGACGGCTGTCGCCAGCCCTGCGCATCCGGGAGCGTCCAGGCATAGCCGGGGCCGGGTGTATCTGGCATGGCGGTGCGGATCTCGAAATGCAGGTGCGGCGCAGGCCGCGCATCTGCGATGACGGCGATCACCTGCCCCGCCTCCACACAGCTTGAGCGCAGCGGAAAGGTGACGGTGCCGGATTCGGCAATATGCCCATACTGGCTGTAAAAGACGGTGCCATCGGCCAGGGTATGTTCTATAATGATGACACCGCCATCACGTCCCCACCCCAGTGGATACGAATAGGTGACCCGTCCGGCAGCAATGGCGCTGACAGGCTGACCCAAACTCATCCCCCGTCCCAGATGCCAGTCTTCGCCGGTATGATAGCGTCCCTGGTGGCGCGGGCTGGGCACCCCATAGCCTTGTGCCAGCGTAAACGAGGCCGTATCCACCGGGAAGTTTACGGTCGTGGCGGTGGGGCACTGCTGGGCGGCAGCGCCTTCGGGCATGATGCCGAGGGTAGACAAAACGAGAACCGCGAGCAAAAAGAGTGTTTTTCTCATTTTTATGTCTTCTGAGTGTTTGGCCGAATGAACAGGTTGCATGTTCGTGACGGAGAAACGAAAACAAATCCAGATGATTCTGAACGGTATGAAACAACAGATCATTTGCGTTTGTTCTCCATTCTCCATAAGTATAACATAGCGCGCGCTGGCATTGCCGCCGCCCTGATGATTGTCCTCCTGTGGGCCGGCGCGCAGCCCCCCATACCCCACGCCAAAATCGCGATCCTGGCGGCGGTGGAGGCCGAAATGGCCCCCTTACGCCCGTATCTGGAACACCCCATGCAGCAGACCCTTCACGGCTTTACACTGACGACCGGAACGTTAGCGGGGCATGATGTGGTGCTTGTCGTGACCGGGTCGAGCATGGTCAACGCTGCGCTGATGACACAATTCACGCTGGACCATTTCGAGGTGTCTGCGCTCATCATGACGGGACTGGCCGGCGGGCTGGATGCCCAACTGGGCGATGTCGTTGTGCCAACGGCCTGGGCGCAGCACCAGCAAAGCGTTTATGCGCGCGTGGTCGATGGCCGTTACCATCTTCCCTCCGGAGCGCTGCTCGTGCGCGATCCATTCGGGATGATTTTCCCCATGCCCGTCCTCATAGGTACGGATGCTGTGACGTTCTTCCAGGCAGATCCTGCCTTGCTGGCTGCCGCCCGCACCCTGGACGGCGTGCGCGTGGGTGGCAGCGGGATCTCCGGGCAGGCGTTTGTAGATAATGCCCTCTACCGCGATTACGCGGTGGATACGTTTGGCGCGGTGATCGTGGATATGGAATCGGCGGCGGTGGCACAGGTTGCCTACATCCACCAGGTGCCGTTCATCGTGGTGCGCGGCGTCTCAGACGTGGTGGGCAGCAGTGGCAGCGGCAGTGCGCACATCCCGGCGAACGCGGCGCGGCGCAGTGCGGATGCCGTGCGCGCTATCCTTGCGCAGTACAGAAACTAATGCCCGGCATTTCACCCGGTTGGCGGCGCTGCACAACACCATCAGCGGCAATTTGTTACGTGCTGACAACGCAATTCTTATCTTGGCTGTGTACCATAGCGACATGGTCACTGTTTCATTGGCGGGGTCTTTTGCTACAATAAGGGCAGCGCGGTTAATATTCTGCTGGTTGACCAGTGCACAGGCACCCATTACCATAGTCTTTCACCGTGTTACCCTATGGAAACGAGCGTCTACCTCAGACCAGAGTGATCCGGCAGCAGACTCGTTAGCCGGGTAAAATTTGGGTTTATTGGAGAAACCTTTGTGAACAACAGATCACCGGAATCCCCGAACAACAACGGGCAGTCGAACAGGAATGCACAGCGCGTGTGGCTTGCCATCGGCGCGTTTGTCCTGTTAGTCTTTCTGCTTATCGTCACCAATCAGGGCAGCAGTTTTTCCCAGGGGAACACACTTGGCTTCAACGAGCTTGCCGACCGCATCCGGTCTGGTGACATCGATGAAATCATCGTTCAGGGTGGGCAGGAGATCCTCATACGGCCGCGCACCGGCGCGCCACAGTACAGCTACAAAGAGAGCGAGACCAACCTGCGCCAGGAAATGCTGGCCCAGGGTGTGACCGAGGCAGAATGGCGCAGCCTCAGCTACAGTGAGATCCCAGGCGATACCACGCCCACGCTGCTGTTTAACCTGCTGATCGCTGTGGTGCCTACGGTGGTAATCGTTTGGCTGCTGTGGCGGATGATGCGCTCGGTACGCATGGGGCAGGATCAGGCCATGAGTTTTGGCCGCAGCCGGGCGCGCGTTTCGCGCGATATGGAACGCCCCCAGGTGACCTTTGCGGATGTGGCGGGCGCTGACGAGGCGAAAGAAGAACTGCGCGAAATTGTGGAGTTCCTCAAAGAACCAGAGAAATTTATCCGCCTGGGCGCGCGTGTGCCCAAAGGCGTACTGATGGTGGGTCCGCCCGGAACAGGCAAGACGCTGATGGCGCGCGCGGTGGCGGGTGAAGCTGGTGTGCCGTTCTTCAGCATCTCTGGCTCGGAATTTGTGGAGATGTTCGTCGGTGTGGGCGCGTCGCGCGTGCGCGATCTGTTTGACCGCGCCAAAGCCGAAGCCCCGGCCATCATCTTTGTGGATGAAATTGACGCGGTGGGACGCCATCGCGGGGCCGGCCTGGGTGGCGGCCACGACGAACGCGAGCAGACGCTCAACCAGATTCTGGTGGAGATGGACGGCTTCGAAACCGGCACGAACGTGATCATCGTCGCGGCCACCAACCGCCCGGATATCCTGGACCCGGCGCTGC
>CAZQIJ010000267.1:6299-6657 GCA_964592955.1 uncultured Anaerolineaceae bacterium | reverse complement strand
CTTATGGAAAACGCCAATCAGATACAACCCCTGTAGGGACGCGGCAGGCCGCGTCTGCTGTTTCTGACTTTGCAAAAGCCCTGATGAGTAACTGCACTGGCAGGGCCGCATTTACCGTGTCGCCAGGGTGTGCCTGCCCAGGTACTGCTGCCCCCTCTCTCACGCAGAGGCGAGGGGACTTTCTGGCCTGCGGTTCACCCCCTTCGCCCCACAGTGAGAGAAGGGGGCAGGGGGATGAGGGGAATGAAAAAGCGCAACAGAACCTACCTGAGCAGTTACGATTTGTGTTTTCAATCGGCTTCTTATCGGCTTCTTATCGGCTTCTTCCTGGCGAGAAGGGTGTGAAGGCGTTTGGCAG
>CAZQIJ010000267.1:0-6289 GCA_964592955.1 uncultured Anaerolineaceae bacterium | reverse complement strand
CACCCCCCTATAGGCAGCGGTGGATTAACGCGCGGTGAGGCTGAGGGTGAGGCGCGTCACGGCGGCGGCGTCTGAATTGACCGTCGTAATTGCTGCACTTTCAAACAGGTCGATCACGTCGCGCACCTGCGCAATACCGTCGCGGTCACTGGGGGACAGCGGAAGTTGTGCGAGGAACGCCTCGTTAGAGAGCAGATTGCTGAGCGGCGCGAAATGCACGAACCAGATCGCCTCTGCTTCTGGCAGGAAGCTCTTTTCGGCCTGAACAAAGGCCGGTTCACCTGCGAGGCTGCTGGGGTTCTCTGCAAAGCCTGCGAGCTGCTCCGGGACGGTGTAGATGAGTTCGTCGGTCACTGCAAAAATGGTGGAACCGGGGAACAGCAGGGAGTCTGGCGTCAGGCTAAGCGACTGCACACTGCTGATGGGCAGCGTCATGGTGGTTCCGTCTACGGTGAAGGGGAAGCGGAAATCATCCATGAGGCTGACGATACCGTCAAAGACCTGCGCATTGATTTCGGCGTTGGTGTTCTCTGAAATGCTCACGTTGGCCAGGCCGAAGCGCCCGTCGTCTTCAATGAGCGCCATGAAGGTGGCGCTGTTGCCATCCAGGCCGCTGTAGACATCGGCAAGCGGCACGCCGATGGTGCCTTCAACGGCCAGCTCCACAAACGTTTTCAGCCGGTCGCCGCTGAAGACGGTGAGCAGGAGGCGCGCATCTTCCTCACCGGTATCGAGATTGGGCAGCACCACCTGCGCGATGAAGGCATCATACAGGGGCGGGAGTCCCTCAAACAGCGCGGCAGCCTGGCGGCCTGCGCCGGTGGTCTGGAGGTAGAAGACGGTGTCTGCCGGGGCCACGCGGGCAAAGCCTGGGTCTGCCGGGTCAAACGTCACGCCAGCGGGGGCGGGCAGGTTAAGCGCGGCGAACAGGTCTTCGCTGCCGGGGGTCTGCGCGATGTCGATGGTCAGCACGCGCTGGTCGAGGATGGTTGCGCCTGCGGCAAACGGGCCGAAGGCGTCCGGCAGGGCTTCAAAGTTTACATTCGGCAGCGACTGCGCAGCAGACGCGCCCAGCAGGTTAACGAAGGGGCGCAGCGCGCGGGCGGGATCGGCATAGGCGAGGATGTTATAGTTGTCTTCAGGAAGGGCGCTTACCGCTGCCTGGAACCCGGCGTTTTCTGCCAGGGTGTTGGTGGAGGCGAAGGTGGCGCTGATTCCCTGGGGGCGCTCGTAGGTGAGGTAGTCATCGAACAGCGTGAGGATATCGCCTGACTCGTGGCGGTATTGGGTGACACCGGTGAGGCTATCATCGCGGGTGGTAACGCCGCTGTCAATATCTTCAGCGAACAGGCCATCCAGGAAGGTTTCGGCAGCGGCGCGGTCCGCGATCTCTACAGCAACTGCCGGTTGGCCACCGCTGAAATCGACACGCGGCAGGATTACCGCCGCGGTAGCACCGAGGAAGGGACGGACATCTTCCGCAAAGGTCTGTTCGTTATCCGTGAGGCTGCCAACGGCCAGATCCAGCAGGGTGTTGAGGCGCGGGATGGGCTGCGGGGATACAGACTGCAACGCACCGCCGAGCAGATTATCCAGCGTGGTGAGGTAGGTATCATCAATGCGGATGGCTGCAAAGAATACTGCGGTGCCGTTGACCTTACCCGCCAGCGTGGTAAGGTCGCTGAGGGGCACATCCTGCGCGACGGCAGGCGCGAAGACCGCCAGCACGAGCACGAGCATCAGTACGAGTTTCTTCATGAGTCGTTCTCCTTTTTCTGCTTCTGCGCGCGCTGACTATTCAGCGCTCAGGGTAAGGGTAAAGCGCCCCAGCATGGTTGAGGCGTCTGGCTGTGTGATGCTGACGGTGCCGCTTTCCAGCAGGCTGAGCAGCCGCATGGCGTCTTCCACGTCACGGATGCCCATTTCGGCAAGGCCGGTGGCCTGCAGGCTGTCGCTGAGGGCCAGCGCGTTGAAGAAGTAAACCTGGCTGGCATCGGGCAGCAGCAGCGCCTGCGCCGCGCTGAAGACGGGGTTATTGCTGAGGGAGGTGCGGTCGGTCTCCAGCATGGCGGTCACGCCCGGACGGGTACCGAGGATGAGGCCTGCTGAGTCTGAACCAGCCAGCATGAGATCCAGCGCGGGGGTATCGAACCCTTCTGGCGCATCGCGGAAGACCAGGGCGCGCAGCAGGGGTGTGACAAACACGCCGGCTTCGGTGCTGAAGAACAGGCCATAGCGGGTGGCGGCATCGGTGACATGGTCGACGATACTGGCGGCAGCGCCAGCATCCATCTGAGATGTGAAGCCGAAATCGACCCAAAGCGGCAGGTCGGATTCGACATCGATGATATTGAGCCACAGCGCGTAGTCGCCGTTGAGGTGCGCCAGCACGTCGTCTTCCAGGTTGAGGCCGGTCATCCCGGCGAACAGCACCGTTAACGAGCCCTGAGACAGGCCGCCCAGGTCAACGAATTCGCGCAGTGGGTTGAACTGCTGCATCTGGGCCTGGAGGAAAGGATCGTCGGCCATTTCGGCGTCAAGTTCCTCGAAGAGCACATCGGTAAACGCGCTGAGCGCGTCAAACCCGCGCAGCACCTGAGACCCCAGGGCAGTCCCGGCGATGACAAACTGGGTATCTTGCGGCAGTTGGTCGGCAAGTGCGGTGCTGACGGGCGGCATGTTGGACATATCCAGCACGCCTTCCCCAAACAGCGCATCGAGTTCGGTGGTATCGCGGAACGTCACGGCGACATCCATGGTGAGGGTGCGATCTTCGAGGATGGTGAAGCCGTAGGCCTGCGGGCCGAGGGCGGCCATGAAGGCCTCGACGAAGCGCGCTTCGAGCGGGTTATTGGGGGGGGTGCCCATCTGCATCTGTGCGGCCATCACAGCCGGCAGGTTGAGATACACACCGGCGTTGTAGCTGGCTGCTGGCAGCAGTGCCACCGTATCTGTGAAGCCGTCTGCATCGGAGAGCCGGGGATAATCGCCAGAGATGAACCGGTCTGCCAGGCTGCCGCTGATGATCGCCAGCAGGGTGCTGTCGCTGATGATGTAGACGGCTTCATAGTCCTCCGCACCGCGATAAACGGTCACGCTGCCGCTTTCGCTGCGCATGTGAGCGCCGCCTTCAGCCGCCTCTACAAACGCTTCGGCAGCCGCGCGGTCTGTAATTTCGAACGCCAGCAGCGTCGCCGTAGGGGTGAAATCCTCTGCGGGGTTCATCACAAGTCCGAGAGCGGCAGTATCCCCCAGCCAGGGCCGGAACACACTGTCGAAATCGCCTTCGGGATCGATACTCTGGGCGAGGGAGTCCAGGGTAGCGCTTACGCTGGTTGTCCCAAAGGCAGGAAACACGGCAGTGACGCGGGCGAGCAGCGCGTCCAGCGTCTGAATAAATGCGTCGTCAGTACGGCCACTTATCACTACAAGGGAATCTGCGGGGAAGATTTCGGCGAGCGCGGTGAGCGAGTCTTCGGGCTGTGCGCTGACCGTGCCAACCACCAGCAGCAGCGCCGCAAGTACAATCAGAACCAGTTTTCGCATGACTTCGATCCTTTCAATTGGGACACACGTATGCAAGTTGGTGCTGTCTGAATAAACTGTCTGCCTCTTCAGGCGTCTACATCTACACTACGAACAGACAGGCGCGAAAGTTCCACACAGGTTCAGTGTACGGTATCTGCAGAAATTGTGCGCGTTAAGTGGGGGTTAAGCAGGTGGCGGGCACAGCGCCGCAGCCCTGCTCTGAGCGTGAAGCAAGGTGTGGGCACGGCGTACTGTGCCCACCCTACAGCGCTTCTGGTTTACTGCTCACGCCTTTGCGGCGCGCAGGACCAGGAGGCAAGTTTACTGTGCGCGGCGCACCGCACAGGGGTGCATCGCAATGCGCCGGAGTTGGCCGCCAGTTCACGAACCGCCCCTACAGCAGCCTTGCATGCTCATCTTGCCGCAGGATCAGCCGCGCTTCGGTTTGAAGGCACCGGCCACCAGGTCGGTATCAAAGAAGTCACCGGCGGTGCCGTTCGCGGCGTAGTTATAGAGCGCGGCGCGGAAGATACCCCCCAGGGCAGCGCCAACCATATTCACGCCGATGATGGCGACAAACAGCACCAGCGCGAGCAGGACGGCCAGCGTGCCAGAAAGGCTGCTTACGACGGCGATGAGCAGGATGCCCACCAGGATGAGGGCGAAGGTGATGAGGCCGAAGATGGCTCCGATACTTAAGTCGCCGATGACCTGTTCGCCCCAGGTCTGTTTGAGGAGTGCGCTGGAGCGTTTAATGGCGTCGATGGGGCCAAGACCTTCGATCACGAGCACAGGGATGACCAGGAACGTGATGAGGCTCCAGACCACACCCACGATGCTGGCGATAATTTGCCCAATAAGGTTATCTTCGCTGCGGATGGCGTTGAGAATCATGCCGACTGTGGCCGAGATGGCGGCATAACCGAGGATCGCGCCAGCATGCTCGCGCGCGATGCGAAAGCCGTCTGCCACCGTTGGATCGCCGCCGCGCAGCCGGATGAGCGCAGCGCCGATAAGCGCGGTGTTGGCAAAGATGACGATGAAATAGGTGGTGAGGTAATAGAGAAAGGTAACGGCCAGCCCTAAAATGGTCTGACCACTGGTGAGCGTTTCGGAGACAAGCGCATCGACGATCCCGGCAATAATCATGGGCGCGATGAAGGCGATGCTGGCGAGAATCACGCCGATGAGCGAAATGATGGGAAAGACGATCAGCTCGCGGTCGGCACGCAGCACAGCGTAGCTTGCCTTGACCAGCTCCAAACTCCTTCCAATGCTTCTGAACATGGCATCTGCTCCTGAACTATTATGATGCGCAAAGATGAAAGGCTGCACCCCGCATGAGGTGCTTCTGATTCCATTGTAACAGATGCTGGGGTAACAGCAGGACGGCGATCTGGCGGCATGGTGCTGGCGCGGGGCGGCGTGTGAGCGGGCACAAAAACTGTGCCGGGATTTTTGCGCCATAGTGCGGATAACAGGCGAGAGTCCTGCTACAATGTGGGCAGCTTGGAACACTGTCTGCTGATGAAAGGCACAACACGCGATGGCTTATCTAAACTCGCAGGAACGCGAACAACTCGCCCAGAAACTGAGCGCGATGCGCTTTAACCAGGCCAAGAACCACCTTTGGCGGCTGGACAGGCAGGCGCGCCTGCGCTACCTGCGCAGCAACCAGAACGTGGGCAAATGGGAAACCGCCTTCGACCTGCCCGGCCTGGGGGCGCGCGTCACGCTGGTGGAGACACGCACCTCTGAACCGAAGGGCCTGTTTGCGCGGCTGAGTTACGAGATGGTTGAGGTGGTGGTGGAAGCGACGCCAGAAAACCATGCCTGATGACCGCGCTGCTGCGGCGGCGAACGCGGGCAAAACGGCGCAGCAATCCATGGGTCCACACGATCTGTTACTGAAGTGAAGCTGAACTTATGGAGAAATCAAAACGAACACGCATGAGGATTCACGCCGGACGAGGCTTGCCGCGTCCCTACATCGGTTACACTTGATTTGTGTTTTCCATTAGACGACTGACTTAAGGAGAGAAGTACATGTTACGGACGATAGAGAGAACGCGGGACGCATCGCAGGCGCAGCGGCTGGCGGCCATTGGGCTGTTCACGCTGCTTACGGTCATCTTCGCACGGGTGACGCTTGAAATTGGCCCGGTGCCGCTGACGCTGCAAACCCTGGCCGTGTTCCTGTGTGGGCTGGTGCTGGGTGCGCGGGACGGCGCGCTGGCGCAGCTCTTCTATGTGGGGCTGATCGCCGCCGGTCTGCCGTTCGATGCGCGCGGGCTGGGGCCTGCGGTCTTTGCGGGTCCCACCTGGGGCTACCTGGTGGGTTTTATACCGGCGGCTTTCGTGACCGGGTGGCTGGTGGAGCGCTATGGCCGCACGGTGGGGCTGCGCGCGCTGGCCTGCTTTGCCGGGTCGCTGGTGGTGTTTGTGCTGGGTGTGACGGTGTTGAAATCCAACCTTAACCTGACGTGGGAAGCGGCCATCAGCACCGGGTTCCTCGCTTTCTTCTGGGAAAACCTGGCGAAAGTGGTGCTGGCTGCCGGGATCGCCGAAGGCGCACGCGCGGCGCTGCTGCGAATGCTGATGCCGGGCATGGAACGCCGTTAGCACGCGGCCAATGCAGCAGTGGGGTGCAGTGGATGCTGCGGCTGCACCCCGGCTGCGCAAAGCAGCGCTGCACCCACCGGGCCGGTGAAGTTATGGCGCTGGGAACTACTCAGGCAGGCGGTTGGGGGGGGGGGGGGGG
>CAZQIJ010000266.1:0-6661 GCA_964592955.1 uncultured Anaerolineaceae bacterium | reverse complement strand
GCCCACTGCATTTCAAAGAACCAGCGCACCCCATCGCGCCCTGGCGGCATCTGCGCGTGCGAGATGAAATCCGGGTGCAGCAGCTCCAGCGCGCCGTCAAGATCGTGTGCCATCACCCGGTCATACCACTGCTGGCGCAAGGTAAGATTGTCTGCTTTGGACATATTTTCTTCCATTCTGTCTATTGAGTTGTCTCGTGCGAAATGCGTGACGATTAACGGGAAGGTCTGCATTTACGCAGATTGTCCTGGGATCAACCCAAGCTGCTGCATCATGCCCAGCGTGTCGGTCTCGTTCCAGTGTTCGACCATTTTGCCATCTGCAAAGCGCACGATGTCGATCAGTGTCCATGAAGCACGCTTCTCAGTGGCTGGAATGCCCATGAACATCCCGGTGTGGGTGCCTTCCACACGGATACAATGAACTGCCTTATTCTCGTCCCCGAATAGTACGAGCGTCGTGCTGTGCATATCCGGAAAGGCGGTGAACAACATGTTGAACCATTGGCGCACGCTTTCAATATCACCGCGTCCGGGTGCGTGAGAGACGAACTCAGGATGCACCAAGTTGATTGCTGCGTCGATATCTTTGGCGTTGATGCGGTCTATCCACTGCTGCCGAAGCAGTTTGTTTTGCGCTTCCATCGTCAAATACTCCTCAACTGTTTTGTTCTT
Source organism: uncultured Anaerolineaceae bacterium (assembly GCA_964592955.1). Classification (GTDB taxonomy): domain Bacteria; phylum Chloroflexota; class Anaerolineae; order Aggregatilineales; family Phototrophicaceae; genus CAZQIJ01. The sequence continues at coordinate 5,987 of CAZQIJ010000266.1, read as the reverse complement.
TGGCTTTCTGCTCAGCGCTGAGACACCACGACAGTGTGGCATAATTGAAGCAGAGGAACATCGGTGTATGCACCTAGTCCTTTACCTAATCGCGTTTTAGGTGGATTTTCGACACGTATGCCGATGCAAGCTAATTCGGGGTTTCAGATAGCAGGCCGTTATCCGTTACCCAGCGGACGATTTGAGTACGCTGAGTAAAGCCCAGTTTGGAAAGAATATTGGCGACGTGGTGCTCGACGGTGCGCTTGCTCAGTACCAGGCGCTCGGCGATTTCTCCATTGGATAACCCATTCGCAATCAGGATCGCCACGTCGCGTTCACGCGGAGACAGTTTCGCCAATGCTGGCGCGCCTGCCTGTGACGGCACGATAACATGCAGTGCCAGGTCAACCGCCTGCGACAGCGAGAGCAGGCGCGCCTGTTGCGCATCTGGTATGGTATCTTTCAGTGTGATACCCGATACCGACATCAGATGATAGTAATCCAGCTTATCAGCATCATCTGTAGCGTCCGGCAGGATGTGAATCCATTCTTGATCACCCAAAACGAATGCATGAAGGCGTACCCAGGTCTCTGGTAAATTCAATGCAGCTGCCAGCGCGGCGAAACCCAGAAGCGCCTGGTGCATGCCCAACCGATTGCTGCTGCGTTGATGCATTTCAAAGGATTGCGCAAAATGATGGTACGCCTGCGCGGGGTATCCCAACCTCAGGTAGGTATAACCCAACGAACGTTGGACAGTCGCCAGGTCGCGTTCAGCCCCCAACAGCCCAAACCGTACAACGACATCCTCATAAAACAGCTTCGCTTCGCCGAAACGTGCCTGACAGCGCCTGAGATCACCTTTTGCCAGAACAGCGATTGCAGTACGGTATTGATCGTGATTCTGTTGAGCGATGGATGTGGCAGCCTCCAGGTGACCGGCAGCATCAGCATAGTCTTGCAGCATGGTTGCCATTGTGCCCAGAATGTAGTGCTGCATACCGATCATCATGCGATCACCACTCTGTTCAACAAGTTTTAGGATGCGCTCCGTTGTGCGATAGGCTCTGTGTAAGTCCCTGGTTGTCCGTGCTGCGGCGGTTTCCCCGGCAAGTGCCAGCGCCAGCAAGTCCTCGCCTTCCTTGCCTGCCGCTTCACTCAATGCCACCGCCGTCTGGCTCCAGAGTTCGGCAGCAGCGGCGTTGAAGGTGAACATTGCCATCCAGGCGGCATTTGTCAGTGCCTGCACACGCAGAGGAAGCGAGGTCACATCACGGACAAGTGGTATCAACCGTTCAAACCACAGGTAACCTTCCTCTACGTGTCCCCGGATGATCCAGAAATGATGCAGTGTACAGCCCAGCCGCAGCCCCAGCTCGCCCCTTCCCTGTTCGACTGCCCACGCCAGCGCGGCGCGAAAATTGTCGTGTTCCCTGTCGAGCAAGTTGAGCCACCGTACCGCATCGGGTGTGAGGAGTTTCGACTCAATACGCTCCGCCAGTTCCACAAAACAGGCCAGATGGCGATCCCGCAGCTCGGTGTGCGCGTCACGACTCAGTACATGGTCGCGAATATACTGTCGGATGATTTCAAACGCGCTGTAGCGGGCTTCGCCTGTGTCCAGTGTCTCTGCGGTCAGGAGGGATTTATTGACCAGTGATGCGATGAGCGTGACCACTGCCTCCACTTCGATGTCGCCGGAACACAAGGTTTCAACGGTTGACAGCGAACAGCTCCCCATACAGACCGATACGCGACACAGCACCATCTGCTCGTGTGACGACAACAGGTTGTAGCTCCAGCCGACGGCTTCCCGGATTGTGCGATGGTGGCTGTGCGTCACGTGCGATGCCGGTTCTGACAGGGTAAAGTGATCATAAATGCGTTTTGCGATCTGCTCCAGCGTCAGCACATTCAAGCGAGCGCTCGCCAGCTCAAGCGCAAGAGGAATGCCTTCAAGCTTCTGGCAGATGCGGATGATGTAGGGTGCATTTTGTGGGGTGATGGCGAACTGCGGTAGGATGGCGCGAGCACGCAGCACAAATAACTGCACAGCATCAAATTGGGTGATGTCGTTGGCAGCCCAGTCAGACGGTGGAACAGGCAATGGTCGAAGCGGGTAACGCTGCTCGCCCAGCACACCAAGCGGCTCACGACTCGTTGTAAGGATGGTCACGGAGGTCAACGCCAGCAGCCGTTCAATGAGAACGCGACACCCTTCCAGCAGGTGCTCACAGTTATCCAGCACCAGCAGCGCCTGCTTCATGTGCAGTCCCTCGGTCAGCGCATCCACGGGCGAAAGATTGGATTGTGCTTGCGGGAATAACCCATCCAGTACTGTCTGTGCCACAAGCGCTGGGTCTTCTAGAGGGGCAAGTTCCACCCAGTAAACGCCATCGGGATACTGGTCGCGAAGTTCGTCTGCAACACGCTGCGCTAAACGGGTTTTCCCACACCCTGCAGCTCCTGTCAGGGTGACCAGACGATTTGACGTTATAAACTGTTTCACCTCGCCCACTTCATGCTTGCGTCCCACAAAACTGGTCAGCATCACGGGCAGGTGTGCGGAGGGAGGCTGCATTTCCGCTTGTAAGCGATGAGTCGGTTGTTTCATGACTTTCTTCTTCGCCGTAACATACTTCTGATACCGCCATTATAGTCACGGAAGGAGCGTTTAGAATGCTCAAAGGGGACATCATATGCATCAAGAGGGCAACAACATTAAACCGCGGGTGCGCGTAGCCGCCACTGCGATGACGCTCTCGATAACAACGAATTTGTCGTCCTGAATTCGCGTCGGCTGGGCAGGCGTGTAACCCCTGCGCCGAGCAGGCTGGACGGCGCGTTGCGTGTCCCTACCGTTGTGCCGGGAGACCGGCTAATGGACAAGCCAAAACGAATACGCACAATCGTCCGCCCCAAGATCCGGCGGATTTAATTGGGTTGATCCACAAGGATTGGTCGCGTCATGTGCCGGTTGTACACCCACTGAAGTGGGTAGATGAACGTGGCCGGCGCGGGTGAGGGCCATCACAGCACGGTTGCGCAGCGGCGCGCCGTGTGCTAGCATTACGGTCTATTACATACTCAGCCTCCTAGAAAAGGCAGCATGTGCTATGGCAGTGAAGGTGACCCCCAATCTCTTCAAACGTAAGATCCTGGAACACAAACTGAAAACCATCGAAACCGAGGTGCGCGCCGGTTCGTTTGACTATGCCGCCAACGAACGCAAACTGGCCGAGCTGCGCCTGATGGCGGAGGCAATGGGCGCGGTGGATCTGGTGGGGCAGGGGCTGCTGGTGCTGGGCATTATGCAGTCGCTGGCACTGCGCTTCGATGACGCCCACGCCAGCCTTAAGCGCGCGCTCGACCAGTTTCACGCGCTGGGGGATGCGGCCTCTGCGCTAAAGACCATGAACCGCATCGCCACCACCCATAACATCGCGGGCGAGCTGGAGCAAGCGGCACTGGCCTATGAAGACGCACTGAAAGCGGTTGACCTCGCAAACCTCACCCCGGCCATGTTTGGGGATGCGCTGTCGCTGCTGTCCAATTACGGGATCGCACTCCACAGCCTGGGCCGCATCGACGACGCAGAAGCGGCCATGAACAGCGCGCTGGCGCTGTTCAGCAGAAGCAACCCGGTATTGGGGACAGATGCGCAGTACAACGGCATCAGCATCGGCAACGCGCATCTGGTGCTGGCTTCCATTCACATCTCGCGCGCGCAGTATGACGAGGCGTGGGGCAAAGCCCTGCTCACCTGCGAGGTCTTCAGCCATCTGAAATCCCCCATACGCACGTTTATCGCCTACGAGCTGCTGATGACCGTTGCGCTGCATCACCCTGCGCCGCCCCGCGCGCCAGAAACAGTGTGGCAGGAAATCACGGCGTTCGACGCGCGCCACAGCGAGGATCCCAGCAGCGCGGGGTTGTTTGCCCACTATTACCTGCACCAGGCCATCGAGTGGGTGCGCATGTATGGCACGCTGCCCTGGGCCGTCCCGTGGGCGCGGCGGCTGGCACAGCGCGCCGAAGGGCTTTATGCTGCGCTTAACAATGTGGAAGGCACAGAAGAAGCGCGCGCGTTTCTGCGCTCGCTGGATATCAGCGCCGCCTGACCGTGTGGCCGCCATGCGAACCGGGGCGGTCCGGTGACACTCACGTGCTGCTCATGTTGTTCTAAGGCATTGTGGGCCGCTTTGCTCTAGGATTCTTTACAGTGCGTTAACATGTTATTGACATTCCAGACAGCACGCGAGGCAGCCATGCCCATAATTGCGCTGGCCTACATCAGTATCGCCAAAGCAGACCTGACCCGGTATGAGCTTGAAGACATCCTTAGAGCCGGGCGCATCTTCAATTATCGCCGCAAGCTGAACAGTATGCTGCTTTATGGCTGCGGCCTGTTCATGCAGGTCCTGGAAGGCGAACAGGCCGATGTTGAAGCGCTCTATGCACGCATCATGCGCGACCCGCGCCACCATCATGTGACGCAGATCTACTGCGAAACCACCACCACCCGGCATTTCGGCATCTGGTCGATGGGGTATAATCCGTTCACCAGCCTGGACCTGGCCGCGTTCCCGCAGCTTGGGCACGTCACCCCACATCCCGCCACGCTCGCCAACCTTGCCCACGATCCTGCCAGCGTGCTGGCCATGCTGGCCGCGTTTAAAGACCGTTCGCTGTTCTAGACCCCGCGTGGCGGGCGTCCAGCTCCGCGCGGATTTCGGCATAGCGCGCCGGGGTGATGGGGTAGGACGCCGCCAGCGGCACGCTGATGAGCAGCAGCGCCGCCGGGACGATGCTCACAAACAAGCGCAGCACCAGCAGCACAGAGTCCGGCTGCGCCACCGCCGCCCCCACCACATCCGGGTTAACATAGCCTGCCCCTTCCAGCAGGAGGTTAGAGAAGCCCAGCCCCAGCGATAAGCCGACCTGCTGCAAGAAGACGAAGAAGCCATAATAGATCCCCTCGCGGCGCACGCCGGTTTGCAGCTCGTCATACTCCACCACATCCGGCAGCATGCTCCAGGGGATAAGATACGCCACCGAAACGCCCATCCCGGCGAAGAACGCCACGAAATAGATGGGAGTCAGCGTGCCGGGCGGCACGAAGAACAGCGCCAGCACCGCCACGACCCAGATCAGCGCGCCGATGATGTAGGTCTGGCGCTTGCCGATGCGCGCGCTCACCCGCGACCACAGCGCCAGGCACACGAAGGCCGTCCCCTGGATGATGAGGATCAGCAGCGTGAACTGGTCTTCGGCATCCACCCAGTAGCGCACATACAGCAGCAGGTTGTTCTGCACGAATTGCGGCGTCAGCCAGGCCAGCAGGTAAACCCCGGTGACGATGAGAAACGGGCGGTTTTGCAGGGTGATGCGCACGCCCTCGAAGAATCCGTACTTCGGTTCGAGCTCGTCCGGGCTGCGCTGCGGCTCGCGCGTGAAGGTGAAGGCCACCCACGACGACGCCACGATGAAGAACGCCCACACCATCGCGCTGACGACGTGCCCGGTTTTTACATCGCCAAACAGCCCCACGATCACCGGGTGCAGCCCCACCGCCGCCACGCCCCCCAGGATGGAGAAGCCGAAGCGGTAGGCGTTAAGGCGCGTGCGCTCGTCATAATCGCTGGTCAGTTCGGTGGTCAGCGCGGCATAGGGCAGGTTAACCGCCGTGAACGCGGTCTTCAGCAGGATGGCCACCACCAGGTAATAGAAGAACAGCAGTTCAGGCGGCAGATCCGGCACGATCCAGTGCAGGATATACGCCAGCCCAAACGGCACCGCGCCGAACAGCATCCAGGGGCGGCGGCGTCCCCAGCGCGAGCGGGTGCGGTCGCTAAGGCTGCCGATGAGCGGATCGTTGGCCGCGTCCCACGCGCTGGAAAGGAAGAAGATGAGCGCAGCCTGGGCAGGCCGCAGCAGCGCGACATCCAGCAGAAAGGCATTGAGGAAGAAGCCGGGGATGGCGGTAGCAATAGACGCGCCCAGGT
>CAZQIJ010000265.1:0-6708 GCA_964592955.1 uncultured Anaerolineaceae bacterium | reverse complement strand
CGCGCTTGAGTGCGACAGTCTCGCCAGTGAGCCGATCGTAGGCACGGAAGACCGCTCCCATCCCCCCTACACCGATTTTCTCAAACAGCTCGTAGCGATTGTTTATTAACAGGCCAGTGCTTATCATGTCTGCGACTTAAGATGTTGGACAGGTTGATGCGGGCAAAATGCGGCTCAACAGCGTTACTCGCTGCCCCGGGTCTTCTTCTGTACAGATGCGTCCCCCCCCAGTTCAGAGGCGCGTTGAAAGGCTGCCCACACCGCATCGGCGATTACGGTGCGCAGACGGCCTTTTTCCAACTGATAGATGGCCGCAGCAGACGTTCCGCCTGGGCTGGTGACCTGATTGCGCAACTGCGCTGGATGTAGTTTGGATTGCCCGGCAAATTCAACAGAACCGCGCATCGTCTGCAGCACCAGCCGTTCAGAGTCGCGGCGCGAAAATCCCATATGAACCCCGGCATCAATCAGCGCCTCCATAAACATGAACACGTAAGCCGGTCCCGTGCCGCTCAGGGCGGTCGCCATGTTCAGATAATGTTCGTCATCCACAAACATCTCATCGCCCAGCGCCCCCAACATCGTGCGTGCCTGTTCACGTTGGGTGGGGCCCACGCCCTCTGCCGCCGTCCACACGGTTATACCCTGCCCGATCTGAGCAGGCGTATTGGGCATAGACCGCACGACACGCGCGTTCAGCAGCCCTTCGGCAATTGCCTCAATGCTGACCCCGGCGACAATACTCAGAATCAAACCGCAGTGATCCACCCGCCCGCGCAGATCGTGATAGATGCGCGGCATCACCTGCGGCTTTACCGCCAGCACCAGAATGCTGGCTTTTGCTGCCGCCTCTGTGTTGTCTCTGGTGGTAGCTATTCCATAACATTTTTCAAGTTCTGCCAGCCGGTCTGCATGCGGATCAGCGGCAATAATCCGGTCACTGCTCACCAGGCCTTTACTGAGCAGTCCTTTCATCATGGCTTCGCCCATGACGCCCGAACCGATAAACGAAACGGTTGAATCCTGGAGCGCCATCCGTAAGTCCTTTGGGTTGTCTTATGCCCTGTTGTCGCGGTAGGTGTATCCTGACGGTGTACTGTAAACAAAACCCAGGTCGATGCAACTGACCGCGCCAGGTACAGTGCGGCACATCGACACCATCTGCAATATCGCCGTTGCGGAAGTCATGTACACACGCTTATTTTACATGAGACGTTCCAGCACGAACAGATAGCTGTCCTGAGGCTGTAAAAAACTGTAAAAAGTGCGCTGCCACTGTCCACATCCACCGCAGATTCGCTACACTACTGCGTCAGGTTTTTCACAGGTCACATTATGCGCCGAATTCTGCTCGTCTGCCTCCTGCTGATGATGATAAGCCAGGTAAGCCGTACCTCCGTGGCGGCGCAGGTCCCGCTTCTGGGGCCGGTGCTTGCCGCGACGCCGGCTGCACAGGATCGCATCCTGCTGTATGACATCGGAAGCGATGCCCGTCGTGAACTGGTCATGGGCACCGGGTGGCACCATGTTTGGGGATTTTCCCCCGATGGCTGCCGCATTCTGTATACTCTCACGGAGTCCTCAGGTTTGGGGCGCGCCTACACAGCAGCACTGGATGGAAGTGATGCACGCGCGCTGGTGACCTATGACGCACTTCCAGCGCGCCAATGGGGAATATGGGAACCCCAATGGTCGCCGGATGGTAACCGCATCGCATTTACCATGCTGCGCGATGGTTTCGAGGGGGAAGCAGAGCGCCAGTATCACATTGGCTGGGTCGATGCGGCTGGCGGCAGCCCCCAATTTTACAGCGTGAGCGGGAAGGAACATAACGCCCGCTGGTCGCCGTCGGGAGCATCCCTTGTCTATATCTCATTTGACGAGCGCGTGCCCGGGGCGGACATCCTCTCGACCGCTGTCCCTACGCCAGATGGGCAGACGGGATCCCCTCCGCCGCTCATTCGCGAAGCCGATTTGTGGGTGGTGAGTGCCGATGGTTCGCAGAAATTCCGTCTCACCAACTTCCCGGTCGGCAGTACGACCATGCCGCGCTGGAGCCCCGACGAACAGCTCATCGGGTTTGTATATTCACCCAGCCCCAGCAACGATACGTTCTGGATGATCGCTGCCCAGGAAGGCGCTCTGCCTACACAGCTTACTTTTCTGTGGGGCCTGGCGCTGGATTTAACCTGGCTGCCAGACAGCACGGCCTTAATCGCCGCCGCGCGAGATTTTCGTGACACCGATGAAAACGCCCTGTGGCGCATCCCGCTTGTGGGGAACACTGAGACGGACTCCGTCCTGTTTGTGAATGATTCCCTGCTCCCCCATACCGACTATCCACGCTTCAGCGCAGACGGACGCTGGCTTGCGCTGCGCAGCACTTACACGCTTGCCCTGGTGAATATGGAGGATCGCTCCGCCAGGCTGTTGGATGAAACGCTGCCAGGGAACACGCCCCCAGTCTGGTCTGCCGCAGCGAATCTAACCAATTGTGAATGAAGTTCATACAAAATCGCAGCGGTTCTATAACTTGAGCCGCACTATGCAGTTAACGGTTTGTTGTAAAATGTAACAGGGGTTTAACACGACGAACGGAAAAGACACTGTGGCAGATCAGGTACTTCTGAGCGCGGGACGTAACAATTTTAAGGCATGTGTGGATCTGGCACGTGAACGCGGCCTCGGCATTGAAGTCATGGCTTTTGCGTTTCCAGATGTGCTGGACAGCAACTGGGAAGCAGTAATGGGTCAGTACAAAACAACCCTGCAGGAAGTGCCTGGGCCCATCACCATTCACGGGCCGTTTATGGATATGGTCTCTGGCAGCCCGGACGCACGCATTAACGAGGTGTGCCGCCAGCGCTACCTGCACGGGATCTACATCGCTTCGCAGCTTGGCGCGAAGCTGATGGTTGTTCACGCCAACTTCATTGGAACGCTGCACAATGTGCCCTACCGGCATGGTTGGCAGGAACGCAACATCGCCTTCTGGAAACCGCTGGCCGAACGGGCGGCAGAATATGGCGTTACGGTGGCGCTGGAAAACATGTGGGAATTTGACCCCACAATCATCGGTGATCTGCTCTCCGCGATCGATCATCCAAACCTGCGCGCCTGCCTGGATGTGGGGCATGCCCACCTGTTTTCGGATTCGGCGTTCACCTTGCAGAACTGGCTGAACACGCTGGAACCCTGGCTGGTTCACACCCACATGAACAACAACAACGGCAAAATTGATGAGCATCACGGCTTCGATTACGAGTTCGGCGTCATTAACATCGAAGCCGTGCTGAATATGCTGCGCAACCTGAAACGCCAGCCCAGCATCGTGCTGGAGATGGATCACGTTGAAGACATGCGCGCCAGCCTGCGCTATATGGACGTAAACGAGCGCCGCCTGGCATAACCCCGCCCCGCCCTGACGCACAAACGTCAGGGCCTCCAGGCGGGGGTCAGTGCAGAACCGGGCAGCCAGGTAAGCTGGCGCACGCTGCTGCCATCTGCATTCATCATGTAAATCTGGTGGTTGAAGTTGTTGTTACGATCAGACGCGAAGACAATGCGCGTTCCATCTGCCGACCATACCGGCTGCTGATCATCAGAAGTGACGCTGCTCAGGCGTCTTACGCGGCTGCCATCGGCATCCATAACATAGATGCTGTTGCCCCCATAGCCCGACCGTGTGCTGTGGAACAGAATGCGCGTTCCGTCTGGCGACCATGTAGGATACCCATCCACAATGATGCTGCCGGCACGCTGCGTATCGAGTTCCACCAGGCGCTGAACATTGGTGATCTGGTGCAGCACACCGGTATCGAGATCAGCAACGTAAATATCCATGCTGCCGGAGGTCGAGTTGCGTTCTGATGCAAAGACAATGCGTTTACCGTCCGGCGAAAAATCACCAAAGACATCACTACCCGGAGCGTCGGCGATAATGCGCGGTTTTGCGGCGTTATCCAAATTCAGCAGGACGAGTGCCCAATCACTGAACGAGGCATCGGAAAAAGCTGTCGTGTGAAAGACCACGCTGCGGCCATCCGGCGAGAAAGCCCCCACTGCTGCCCCGGCCTGGCGGTAATCATCCACCGGGGGCAGGGGCATAAACGCGCCAGAGACCAACTGCGGGTTGCGGCCATCCGCGTCAGAAACATACAGCTCATAGAAGTAGATGTTGTTCGTATAGGTCGTGCTCGCGCTGCGCGCTTTCATGCGCGCGTTTGAATGGTACACCAAGCGCTCACCATCAGGAGAATACGCCGGAAATCGTTCGTCAGCGCTGCTCCAGGTCACACGGTCCAGCAGATTACGCCCAATATCCAGCACATAGATATCCCACTGCCCGTCGTTGGCATCGGTCATGAATGCCACCTGTTCGGCAGGAATCGATTGGCCGATCAAGCCAGCGGCGGCGGTCAGCACACTCAGTAACAGCAGGGGCACAAGCGCGAGGCGAAACAGAAACCACAACCAGGCGTTTCCGAACATCAATCCACTACCTCATCTTCGCTTAACGCCATGCCAGAAAGACGGCGATACGTGGCCTGCAAGGTAAGCGCATCGGCCACATGAAACGGGTCTGGCGCTTCGACGCCAATCGTCCCTTCCAGGCCATAATCCACAAAAGCCTGCAGCAGCTCACGATAGCTGAGGTCAGCTTCATTAAGCGGCAGGTGCATTTTCTCACCCTTGCTGCCGTAGGCGATGCCGCTCATGTGAAAGTGAACATTCTTCAAGCCGCGCTCTCCCAGCATCGTCTTCATTGCGCCCAGCGCTGCGTCAAATTCGTTGTACGAGTTGAAGCTGCCGTCTCCCTGACGGGCATGCAGATGTGCCCAATCAACACAAGGCAGAACGCCGGGAACATCGCGGCTTAGCTGCAGCACTTCGTCCAGGCTGCCAAACATGGCTGTCTTGCCCATCGTCTCTGGCCGCAGGATCACTTCAACACCCTCTGCCGCCAGGATGGCAGTGATTTCTGCAAGCTTTTCTTTGACTCGTTCATAAACGACTTCAGGGGGTTGGCCGTGATAGCTGGCAGGGTGGAAGACAATATCGCGCACCCCGCTCTGATACCCCCGCCGGGCAGCCGTCAGCAGACGTTCATCGCTGGCGGCCATTTTGTCCGCCGTCTGGCTGTTCAGGTTGATGTAATAGGAGGCATGGACGCTGAGTGAGATGCCTTTCTTCTGGCCGGTGGCTTTGATCGCTGCACAGGTTTCGTCTGTAATGCGCACACTGCGAACCCAGGCAATTTCGAGGTGCTGTAATCCCAGCGCTTTGATATGATCAATAGCGGCGGGCGTTCCAGCTCCCGGTGTTCCGGTTGGCGCGCCAACCGTTCCGAACCGAAGTAAATCCATGTAGCGACACTTCCCTTCTGTTGTACGTACTTAATGATAGCGCAAGATGCAAAGCAGAACAGGATTGATTCAAATGCTGCAAGCAACACCAAGACACATGCGCCGAGACGCGCTTCTGGTTTCACTGGCCGCTGTGGTCATCGTCTTCGTGCTTTGGAATGTTCCCGCCTTTGACTCGCTGCTTTACCCCTTTCGCCTCTTTGTGACTTATGTCCACGAGGCGGGGCACAGCCTCATGGCGCTGCTAACGGGCGGCAGGGTGCTGGGTTTTGTGGTGTCTGCGGATGGTTCCGGGTTTGCCACCACTGCTGGCGGAAGCCGTGCGCTCATCCTCCCTGCGGGATACCTGGGCGCGGCGGCATTTGGGGCAGTTCTGTTCTACACCATCAACACGGTACGTTACCCACGTTCCATCTCAATCATCCTGGGGGTGCTGCTGGCGGTTTTCTCTGTCATGTTTGCTCGCCCTGGCAATTCCGTGATACCGCTGTCACTGACGGTAGGCCTGCTGTTCGCGCTGGTACTGGTGGGGATGGGACTGCGGGCGAACCGTACCCTGAATCTGCTGCTGCTCAATATCCTGGCCATGATGACCGGCTTGAACGCGGTGCTAGACATTTTCGCGCTCATCCGCCACACCAATGCCACCCTGAACACCGGCAGCGGTATGATTCGCAATGACGCCGCCGCTTTCAGCAGCGAGGTGATGCCGTTCGTTCCGCCGGTCGTCTGGGCACTGCTTTGGGCAGGGCTAGCCATCCTCATGCTGGGCGCAGCCGTCTATTACAGCGTGCTGCGCCCCTGGGCGCGCGGCGAATGACTTCAGGTTAGTGATTGGTGAACTCCGTAAGATTATCTCAGGCTCCGCTTTCCAGAGTCACAGCAGCGCACAAAGCCCTGATGAGTTTTATGGAGAGACGAGACAATGGCAAAAGCAGTATGGAACGGTGTGGTACTGGCCGAAAGCAGCAGCACCATCGTGGTCGAGGGCAATCATTACTTTCCGCCAGAAGCCGTGAAGCGTGAATATTTCGAGGAAAGCACACACCACACCACATGCCACTGGAAGGGACTGGCCAGCTACTACACGGTCGTTGTGGATGGTCAGAAGAACCCTAACGCCGCCTGGTACTATCCCCAACCGTCGGACGCCGCTGCACAAATCCAGGACTATGTCGCATTCTGGAAGGGTGTAACGGTCGAGGCGTAACGCTGGGATCACCCAGCGTTCTATCCGGGGGGGGATGGGCACACATCCTCCCCTGTTTCTTCAGGGTGCGTATTTCTGAGCACGCTGAACCGGAATTCCCTGAGCGCACAACGCCCGGCCTCGCTATAATAG
>CAZQIJ010000264.1:3817-6760 GCA_964592955.1 uncultured Anaerolineaceae bacterium | reverse complement strand
GATCAAAGGCGTGGGGCCGCGTGTGGCCAAGCTCATGGAAAAACTCAATATCAGCACCATCAACGATCTGCTGTTCTTCCTGCCGCGCCGCTATGACGATTACACCCGCCTTACGCAGATCAACCGGCTGCCCGTCAATGCCTCAATTACCGTCATCGGTACCGTGCGCCGTACCGAGGTGCGCGTGGGGCGTGGGGGGCGCAAAGACTTCTACATGGATTTCGACGATGGTACAGGCACCATCGGTATCCTGTTCTTTGGCCAGCATTACCTCATCCGCCAGGTGCGCGCCGGTCAGCAGCTTGTCGTCAGCGGCCAGACCACCGTCTATGGCGGGCGCATCCAGATCAATAACCCCGAATGGGAGGTGCTGGAGTCTGAAAATCTGCACACCATCGGCATCGTACCCGTTTACCCGCTTACCGAGGGGCTTTCTCCGCGCCTGCTGCGCCGCCTGATGCGCGACGCGATTGAGTACTGGTCTGAACGCCTGCCGGACTATGTGCCGCTCCCCGTCCTGGAGCGCGGTGAACTGGGCGACCTGGGCTGGGCGCTGAAGAACATGCACTTTCCCGAAGGCCGCGACCATCTTGAACACGCGCGCCGCCGCTTCAATTTTGACCAGCTTCTGCTGCTTCAGCTCGCCATTCTCGCCAACCGCCGCGACTGGCAGTCGGTGCCGGGCACGCCGCTCAGCATCACCGATGATTTTGTGGAGTCGTTCATCGGCGCAGTCTTCCCCTATCCGCTGACCGGGGCACAGCGCCGCGCCATCGAGGACATCCGCCGCGATGTCAGCCAGCCGGTGCCCATGAACCGTCTGCTTCAGGGCGATGTGGGCGCAGGGAAAACCGTCGTTGCCATCACGGCGCTGGCCATGGCCTTTTCCAATGGCAAGCAGTCCGCCCTGATGGCCCCCACCAGCATCCTCGCAGAGCAGCATTATCGCGGCCTGGAACGACTCTTCGCACAGATGCCCGGCGAACGCAGGCCCGTAATCGGCCTGCTGACCGGATCCCTCACCACCACCGAGCGCGAAAGCATTTATCGCGGGCTGGCGGATGGCTCTATTGACGTGATCGTGGGCACCCACGCGCTCATTCAGGATAACGTCGATTTTCACGATCTGGCGGTGGTTGTCATCGATGAACAGCACCGCTTTGGCGTGGAACAGCGCGGCGCACTGCGCGGCAAGGGGCGTAATCCCCACGTCCTGGTGATGACGGCCACCCCCATCCCGCGCACGCTGGCGCTCACCATGTTTGCAGATCTCGACCTCTCTGTGATGGACGAAATGCCCCCTGGGCGCATCCCGATTCGCACGCGCATTATCCAGCCCATCGAACGCGAGCGCATGTATGGCTTCATCGAGGCGCAGCTCAGCCAGGGACGCCAGGCGTTCTTCGTACACCCGCTTGTCGAAGCCTCAGAGAAGATCGAGGCTAAATCTGCCGTCGAAGCCTATGATCAGTTGGTGCGTATCTTTCCCAAGTTCAGGCTGGCGCTGCTGCATGGGCGCATGAAGCCTGCCGAAAAAGATGAAGTGATGGCCCAGTTCAGCCGCGGCGATTACGATGTTCTGGTGACAACCTCTGTCGCCGAGGTGGGCGTGGACGTGCCCAACGCCAGCGTGATCGTCATCGAAGGCGCGAACCGTTTTGGCCTGGCGCAGCTTCACCAGTTTCGCGGGCGCGTGGGGCGCGGTCAGCACGCCTCCTACTGCCTGCTGGTGCCGGATTCCAGCGCGCCCGAAGCCCTGGAACGCCTTCAGGCGCTCGAAGTTACCACCGATGGCTTCAGGCTGGCAGAGGTGGACTGGCGTCTGCGCGGGCCAGGTGACCTCGTCGGTACGCGCCAGAGCGGGCGCGCCGCCGGGCTGAAAATCGTCGATACGATGACGCCCGATCTGGTTGAACTGGCACAGCGCGAGGCCCGCACCATCTACGAAGAAGATCCGTATCTGCAGGCCGACGAACACCGTTTACTGGCACAGCGCGTTCAACAGGTGCATAATCCTGACAGCGATCTGAGTTAAGTGTTAATCCGTACAGGGGTCTGTACACAGCCATGCGTCACCACGCAACGGCTGCCGCATCCGCGGGCGGTCTTGTGCCGCCCGCGCTGAATACATCCGTTTGGGATTTTTTACTTTTTTGAGGAGTACAGGAATGACAGCCCGTCTCGCGGTATACCCCGCCACGCTTGACCCGATTCATAACGGTCATATCGACATTGCACTGCGTGCGGCGAAGATATTTGATGAAGTCATTGTGGCCGTGTATGATTTCCCCAAGAAAAAACTGCTGTTCGATGTTGAAGAGCGTTTTGACCTTGCGGAACAGGTCTTTAAGGACACCGGTAACATTCGAGTTGCAAAGTTTTCGGGATTAGCAGTAAACTATGTGAGATCCGTCGGCGGGATGGCGCTTATTCGCGGGCTGCGCGTATTTTCGGACTTTGAGTTTGAATTTCGCATGGGGCTGGCCAACAAGAAGCTCGCGCCTGAAATCGAAACCGTCGCCATCATGACTGACGAACGTCATCTGCACATCAGTTCCAGCACCATACGTGAGATTGCCGAATTGGGTGGAGATATTACTTCGATGGTGCCACCTTTCGTGGCACAGGCACTGCGGGCGCGTTTTGCCGAACTGCACGCAACACAGGCAAGCCCGGGCTACAACATCAGTCTGCGCGATTAAGTGTTCGCGGGGCGCGCTGGCGCTGCTGGCGCGTTTCGGGGAGTTGTCTTAACATTGTTAGAAGCGAAGGGGAAAGCGGGATAAACATGGATATTCAACATCTCGTGGATCGGCTGGAAGACTTAATTGATGAAGGACGGCACATGCCGTTCAGCAAATACACCCTGATCGATGAAGAGCGCGCGCTCGAAATCATAGACCAGATGCGTATTTCGATTCCGGAAGAGATCGAGAAAGCAGC
>CAZQIJ010000264.1:0-3807 GCA_964592955.1 uncultured Anaerolineaceae bacterium | reverse complement strand
CAGCCCGCATTATTGCGCAGCGTGACCGTGTGCTGGCGCAGGCCAACGAAGAAGCAGCCCGCATCCTGCAAATGGCCCGCCAGAAGGGCGATGCGCTGCTGGACCAGGAATCCACCGTGCAGGCCGCCATGCAGCGCGCGCAGATGATCCTTGATCAGGCGCGGCAGGAATCTGAAAATATCACGCGCGAGGCCGATCAGTATGTGATGCAGGTCCTGAGCCAGCTCGAAAATTCGCTGCTGAAGAACCTGAATGTGGTGCGCAATGGGATCAACGAATTGAAGGATGCCGAACAACCGCAGTTTGCGCAGCCAAATCAGGCTCGGTTGAATGCGCCTCAGGTGCGCCAGACCGTGGACGTGGAAAACCGCAGCGAGGGCTAACGCCGGTTAGTCCCCTGCATCCTGTGGCGGCGTCGCCAGTACTTCGCCGCTTCATGTTGATAGCAGGTATCTGCCGTTTTTGCGTCTCTGTACGCACAGCCTGCGCAGCGCTGGCGGCCCCCGGTCAACTCCGTTCACCGTGCCACATAACAACACGCCCTGCGCAGCCCAGCAGGGGAGACAATGCCCGCCTTATCCCGCAGTACACAGTCCCGCACAGAGCCGTAAACGCGTCGCTGTACGCGCGTCTGCTCATTCACCGTTCTGCCTGTACCCACAGCGCGGTTCCATCCGTCCACGTGTGAAGCGTGCCGCCCCGGTCCGTGCGGAACACCGGGATCCCCTCAACCTGGGTCATCACATCCGGGTCAGGATCGCCGCGTGTGTTCGCCGCGTCACTTTGCAGCAGGATCACCCGCGGCTGCACGGCTTGCAGAAAGCCGTCATCCAGCGCGCGCTGTGTGCCGTGCTGTGGCATCTGCAAAATGCTGGCCACCGGCCAGTGACCGTTTTCAAGCAGGCTGCGCTGGCCCTCCGCGCCGAGATCCCCCGCGAGCAGGTAGGAGACATCCCCATACGTCACGCGCAGGACCAGCGCCACAGCGTCTAACGGGTCCCCCAGTGAGGGCTGCTGCGGCGGGTGCAGCGCCTCCAGGCGTGTGCCGTCGCTGATCTCGACCGTATAGCCTGCCGTAACCGTCACCACCCGCACCGCAGACAGCCGCGCTTGCAGGTCGGCATATTCCGGGCTGAGGTTCGGTTGGTTGTGCGTCAGCGCCGCGCCGATGCTGTAGCGATCCAGAAGGGTGGGCAGCGCCCCAAACTCGAAGACATCCGGCTGTGTGAGCACCAGCAGCTCAATTTCGCGGTCATTAAATGGCAGCCGCTCGCCTATGGCCGTCAGCAGTCGTGAAGGATACCGTCCGCCGTCCACCAGGACCTGCGCCCCACCGGGGGTCTGCAACAGCACCGCGTTGCTGTGCCCCGCGTCAAGCATCCAAACGTGCAGCATGCCGTCTGGGCGCGCCTGCCACAAGGACACCAGCAGCAGCACCAACGCGCCGCTGCTCACGATGGCCGCGCTGCTGGCCGCCCGCCCGCGCACCAACTGTGAAAACTGCTCCCACCAGGGAGGTCGTGTGGCCTGCATAAACGCCGCTCCTATGATGACCAGCAAACCCAGCGCGATGAGGCGTCCGTCGGCATACACGGCGATGTTTGCCAGCGGCGCGAATGCCTGCACGATTTCAATCGTCCAGGTCAGCAGCAGCATACAAGCCCAGTACAGCATCTGCGCCACCCCAGGCGCGACCAGCCCCACCAGCGCCGCAGTGCCCCCCAGGTACAGAATATAGGCCTGCACCGGTACCACCAGCAGGTTAACCGGCAGCACAAGCAGCGGCAGCCGGTGAAAATAGTATACCGTCAGCGGCAGAGTCAGAATCAGCGCCGCGATGCTCACAATCAGCGGTTCGCTGAGCAGCGCGCTGGTGCTGCGCGCCAGGGGTGCCCGGAACAACCGGAACAGTATGGTATCGAAGCGTCTGCTGAGGGGTTTGGCAAACAGCGCGAGGCCGAGCGTGGCGAAGAAACTGAGCTGGAAGCTCACGTCCCAGAGGATGGTCGGATTCTGAACCGTCAGAATCAGTGCCACCAGCGCCAGCGAGGTGGGCACAAAGGTGCGGCGGCGCAGCACTTCGCCAATGACCAGCAGGCTGCTCATGATGGCTGCGCGGATCACGGCGGCGTTCGCGCCCACCAGCAGCGTATACACTGCCAGAATGCCGATTCCGAGCAGCGCCGCCACACCCCGCCGTCGTGTGACCCGGTTCAGCGTCGTCATGACCACACCCGCGATCAGCGCCATGTTAAAGCCGCTGATGGCGATCACGTGCGCCGCGCCGGTCGCGCTGAAGGCGTCCGCAATCTGTGGCGCGATGCCGCGCTCATTCCCCAGCAGAATGCCCGTCAGCAGTCCGGCCTGCGGTTCCGGCAGCCCGCGCGCGATGCTGCCCGCCGCTGCCGTGCGCAGGTCGATCAGCGCGGCGTTAAATGTGCCCCCATGACCGCGGGAAAGCACCTCCACGCTGGCATAACGCATGATGCTGTAGATCTCGCTGCGCGCCAGAAAGTCCGCATACGAGAAAGAGTCAAATTCCCCCGGCGCGATCAGCAGCCCGGTCGCCCGTATGCGGTCGCCGTAACGCACCCCGGCCACCGGCGGCGCTTCCACCAGCACCCCGCCGCTGGTGCGCGTCGTCGCCCCCGCGCGGATCAGCGTGTCTGCCGCTACCTGGAGCTGCACAACCGTATCCCGCGCATCTGGCGCGGCGCTAACCACGCCCTCTATCGTTAGCCCGCCGCTGTTGTTGTAGACCGCGAGTGGGCTGCCAGACGGGTAAACAGCCATGCGCAGCGCCCCAAGCGCACCCATCGCCGCCACGAATGCGATGAATCCATACGTGCGGCTGCGCCTGACGATGAAGGCGACCGCCGTCACCTGCACAGCCAGCACCAGCCACGCACTCGCGCTTACGCTGGCGCTGTGGGCGACCACGAGTCCGAATGTCCAGGCGAGGGCGACGTAAATCAGGCGCATGGCGTTGTCCGCACAAACAAAATACCGGCAGCCACAGGCTGCCGGTATGGTCGGGCTGCTGTGGGTTACTTGGTCAGGTAGGCGGCCATTTCAGAGAGCTTGGTCGCATAGCCCATTTCGTTGTCGTACCAGGCCGCGACCGAGGCGAAATTGCCGTTCAGCACATTCACCAGCGGCAGGTCGATCAGCGACACGTGCGGGTCGCCCAGAATGCGCGACGATGCCCATTCGCCTTCCAGCACAGCCATATTGCCGTGCATGGGGCCAGAGGCAGCCGCTTCGCGGAAGTCATCGCGGATTTCGTCGGCGGTGGCGGTCTTCTTCAGCAGCACGTTGACTTCTGCAATGCTGCCGGTGCGGGTGGGAACGCGATACGCCTTGCCCGTCATCTTCAGGTCTGGCCAGATGAACAGCAGGGTTTTCGCCGCGCCAGAAGACGACGGAATGAGGTTTTCTGCCGCCGCCCAGGAGTCGCGCATGTCTTTCATGGGGTGGTCGGTAAGGGACTGGCTGTTGGTGTAGGCGTGGACGGTTGAGAAGTAGCCGGCCTCGATCCCGAAGTGATCCCGCAGCACCTTGACCACCGAAGCCAGGGCGTTGGTGGTGCAGCTCCCCATGCTCACCAGTTTGTGCTTCTCCGGGTCATAGGTATCGGCATTGATGCCCGGCAGCAGCACCGCGTCTGCATCGTCCAGGCTCTTGCTGGGGGCGCTCACCAGAACACGCTTCGCGCCTCCGTCGAAATGCGCCTGCGCACCCGCGCGCGTCGTCGCGCGGCCCGTGCAGTCGATCACCAGGTCGATGCCCAGCTCGCCCCAGTTCGGG
>CAZQIJ010000263.1:0-6775 GCA_964592955.1 uncultured Anaerolineaceae bacterium | reverse complement strand
GAAGAACCGACAGAAAGCCCCACAGAAGAACCGACGCCAACCGCCACCGCTACGCCAACCGCCACCGAACCGGCGACGGCAACACCTACTGCGACCGCGACCCCTGAACCCGCCGCCACCGATACCCTGATTCCGAACGCAGACGCGACCCCCGGCCTGGTGGCGGCTGAAGGCGAAGCGCAGCTTCTGCTGCGGTACAATGGCGACTCGCTGGTGATCATGAACCGCGATCCTCAGGCACGAATCAGCCTCACAGGTCTGGTGTTCGCGCCGTCTGTGCCGCCGGAAAACGGACGAGACCTCACGTTTGCCGCCAGCCGCTGGAATGCCGAGGCGCAGGCCTTCCGGCAGTTCCGCCCACGCACCTGTATGCAGGTGTGGACGACAGACTTCACCCAGCTTCCGGTCACAGCATTTCCGGCAGAGATCTGCCAGTCACGGCAGGCGTTTGAACAAACGGTGCGCACGTTCTGGATCAGCGCGGAACCATCAACGTTTGAAGTGCTGCGCGGCGACGACGTGCTGGGCACGTGCCCCACCGTAGAGGCGCGCAGCAATGACGAAGTCCGCTGTGTGATTGACGTGCGTTAAAGCTGCGCCGGGGGTCCTGTTTCCCCGGCGCACAAAGGATCTTCTCGGATCAGGGGGCGGCGTGGGGCGCGCCCCGCCAATAGCAGCAGCCGCGATTGTGCGCGATTAAGATAGAAATCCGCGATGTCGTCCGCCAGGTCGATGGCCGGTGTAAATGCTCTACAGCGGATGAATTCGCGTAGCTTCTGAACGCCGCTTGCGCTTACCTTTGTCTTGCGACATTGGCAGAGCTACTACGTTATCGCTCAATGAATCGCTCACCGATGCATTCCATCAGTCTTGTTGAAAGGAATCATTCGGGTTTTGGGGGTGAGGATCGCCTGGGGCACTGTGTGAGGAAGGCGACATTCGACGCGACGACACAGACACGTCCGCAACATCTGGTTTCTGGAATACGCCACGCAGACAAAGACAGTGAGATTAAGAGCCGGGTTCGTAAGAAACTGCGGCAGACCATGCCAACGGATAACACATCTCTGCCAGCATACATTGTGGTGGTCGAGTTCAGCAGACCTACAGCCCAAGTGGTGAGAAAATGACATACATCCTTGAAGTAAACGCATTACACGAAGAAGCGATGGATTATGCCGAACGAGCCTTTCAGGCTAAGCGTAGCAAACGCCAGCAGGAGGCAACGCACCTGTTTCGTGAGGCCTACACGCGCGAAGCTGAGGCGGCACGTCTCGTAAACGATCAGAATGGGCCGGAACCATCACGCTCTGTGTTGTTGCGCAGCGCGGCCTCACTGGCCCTGCACTGCGGTGAGCTGCGCGAAGCAGAGAAACTCGTCGCCCTGGTATTGTTAGGCGATGCGCCGCTGGAAATTGCGGAAGAGGTGCGCGATCTGCTCGAGGAAATCAGCTTTGCTCGGCACCTGCGCCTACAGGGGATTGCGCTGGAAAGCACAGATATCCAGCTTTCTATAGCAGGGAATGCCATCGGCTATGGCATTGCGCCAAGTGAGGTCGTTCTCCAGCGAATTGCGCGGGTAGAGAAATTGATTCACCGCACAATTGACCGATTACACAACCAACCGTATCGGGAACCGAGACCGAGTGCTCAAACGGTACGCAATTATAACTTTTACATCTCCGTCCCCCGGGCCGCCAGCTTTAGTGTCACGATCCGTTTGGGCCGCATCGAACAGCCTTGGCTGGAGGGCTTGAGTGACGTGGGTCTGATCTTCGATGACCTGATGGAGAACCTCAACCTGGTCAATAACGACAACTACGAAAGGCTGAAGAATAAATTCGCAAGTGCTGCATATTTTCGAAATTTTGTTGCGCTAACGAAAGCGATTGCGCCCGATGGTGAAAAAGTGTCGTTGGTCGGCCTGACCAAGGTACGCAATGGGCGCGAAGAAAGCGTCTCGCTTACCAAATCCCAGGCCGAAATCCCGGTACGCCTACTGGCAGACGAAGGTCGTGACGACCCGGAAACCGCAGGTGAGGAAATTACCATTTTCGGAAGACTGCGCTATGCCGATGCACGGAGGGAGGACAAGGGCGAAGTGCGCCTGACTGACACAGACGGCAACACGTGGAGAGTGACAGTCCCGGAAGGGCTCATGAATGACATCGTGAAACCCTATTGGGACGAAGAGACGTGGTCGTCATCGCGCTGCGCTTCGGCAAGAAGACCTCGCAGCGTGTTCAGCTTCTGGACATTCGCCCAGCGCAGGATTAGCCGTCGTCGCGGCGCAGGATGTAATAGGAGCCGCGCTTTTCCCCCATCTTGCTGAGGATGCTGCGTGTCACCAGGTCGGCCAGGTCACGGCGGATGGTTTCAGGGTGAACGTCCGGGTGCAGGCGCTGAAGCTCGCTGTTGGTGATGCGATTGTTGACCTGAAGGTAGGCCAGGGCGGTTTCCTGGCGCGGGTTCAGTGCCACATTGCGGTATTCGTCCAGGGTTGCGTAAAATTCTGGCACGGGCATACCGGCAAAAAGGTTATAGAGCCGCACGCGAAACCCGCCATCCGTCTCGCAGAATTCGGGCGCGCGCAGGTTCTGCTGCTCCATCAGCTCGATGACGCGATCCACGCCATAACCCAGCCGTTCGATGAAGCCCATGTCTGACAGTACCTGGACGATGGCCGGGTTGCGGGAGAACCGTTCTTCGACGATGTTATCGACGGTTACGGGGCCGGGCAGCCTGCCAGGGCTGATGATCTCCATGCGATTCTTGAACAGGTAAAGGCGGATGCCATCGCCGCCGATGGCGTAATCGCGGTGCGCCACCGCATTGACCACCAGTTCGCGCGCCGCCTCCAGCGGATATTCGTACAGTTCCTGTCGTTCCATTTTGGCCTGCAA
Organism: uncultured Anaerolineaceae bacterium; assembly: GCA_964592955.1. Classification (GTDB taxonomy): domain Bacteria; phylum Chloroflexota; class Anaerolineae; order Aggregatilineales; family Phototrophicaceae; genus CAZQIJ01. The sequence goes on along the minus strand of CAZQIJ010000263.1, from coordinate 3,872 downwards.
AGACACATCGCGGCGCAGATGGTCAAGGAGGAAGGTTTCGGCGCGGCGGATCTGGTCTGGGAGGGTGCCGCCGATGTCTTCGCGGCTGAAGGTATCGCTCATCGTTTCGCCTGCAAAGCGCGCTGCGGTGATCTCTGCGCCGCGCACAAACCGCAGCGGGTCGCGCCCGAAAAGCAGAATCCCGGCGTGGGTGGGATACAGCTCGCCGCGCCGCCGCACAACGCAGCCGCGTTTAAGCAGCAGGTGCTCGATGTCGATGGTGTTCATCTGCTTGGCATACTGCTTGATGCGCTCCTGGTCGAGGTCATCCAGGGTCGCATCGCGCGCGATTTCCATCTCGAAGCTGACCTCACCCCGTTCCATGAACAGGCGGCGCAGGGCGTGCGGGTGGATGGTGGCGGAGCGCCCCTGCTCGCGCCACAGGTAATGGCCATCCAGGGCATAGACGTGCGGCATGCCGGGCGGCACCAGGGTAACCACCAGGAGCACGCCGTCAACTTCGAGCGGGTCTGGCGTGGGAATGATGAGCGGCGGCGAAATGGCCAGCGCCGCCTGCACCACCCGGTCGATGACTTCCGAAACATCCTCGTGGGTAAGGTCCAGAACCAGCACCCCTCCCCGGCGCGAGTTGGCCAGTGCCACCAGTGTCTCGGCGATACGCTGCAGATCGGTGTCAGCCTCAAAGCGCTCAAGGCGCGTTGACGGTCCCTGGCGAATGAGGGTGATGAGATCCTCTGTCATGTTGGTGTGACTCTACGCCCCGGATGGGCGATCCTTCCCCGAAAAGTTGATGTGGCGGCGCGCAGGCAGCAGCGGCAGCGCGATGCAGCGGTTCTGCCCCCTGGCAGGGAACAGCGGCGCGCAGGCAGCGACCGTTACACGTTGGATTGGGGCTGCGCCTCGGCCTGCTTCTTCTTCCTGGTGCGAGGCTTCTTTTTTTCCTCGCCTGGCTTGCGGCCCCTGTCCCGCTGGCGGCCTTCGCCGGGGGCGGGCAGCAGCACGAGGTCGATGACCTGCTGCATGTCCTCAACGAAGGCGATGTTGAGGCCGCGCAGCACTTTGAGATGAATATCGACCAGGTCTTTTCTGTTCTGCGCTGGCAGGATGATATTCTTGATCATGGCACGGCGCGCCGCCAGCACCTTCTCTTTGATACCCCCCACCGGCAGCACCTTGCCGCGCAGGGTGATTTCGCCGGTCATGGCGTAATCGCTGCGGATTTTGCGCTCGGTAAAGGCAGAGATGATGGCAGCCGCCAGCGTGATCCCGGCGGATGGGCCATCTTTGGGCACCGCGCCTTCGGGCAAATGGACGTGAACGTCGAATTCTTCAAAGTCCTCGGCGGGGACATCGAAATCTGCCGCACGCCAGCGCATATAGCTCATGGCGGTCTGCGCGGATTCCTGCATGACCTCGCCCAACTGCCCGGTCATCATCATGGTGCCCTTGCCCGGCAGTATGGTGACCTCTATGGACAAAACGTCGCCGCCGCCGGATGTCCACGCCAGCCCGGTCGCCAGCCCCACGCTGTCAACCTGGTTAGCGCGCTGGGTGATAAATTCCGGCGGCCCCAGAAACTCGTTGATCTTCTTGGGGGTGATGAGCTTCGGATAGGGGCGCGTTTCGGCGATGAGGCGCGCCACCTTACGGCAGATGTTGGCGATCTCGCGGTTCAGGTTGCGGACGCCGGCTTCGTAGGTGTACTCGCGGATGATGGTTTGCAGCGCTGGCGTTTCGAAGCGCAGCCCTTTATCGTTGAGGCCATGGCCCACCAACTGATCCGGGATCAGGAACGCGCGGGCGATTTCGAGCTTGTCTTCTTCGGCATAGCCAGGGAACTCGATGACTTCCAGGCGATCCAGCAGCGCGGGCGGCAGCGGGTAGAGATCGTTGGCGGTGGTGATAAACATCACGCTGGACATGTTATAAGGCACATCGAGGTAATGGTCGCTGTATTCGTGATTCTGTTCGGGATCGAGCACTTCCAGCAGGGCCGCTGCCGGATCGCCGCGAAAGTCCGCGCCGATCTTGTCGATCTCGTCGAGCATGAAGACTGGGTTCACGGTGCCAGCGCGCCGCATCGTCTGGATAATGCGACCAGGCAGCGCGCCGATGTAGGTGCGGCGGTGGCCGCGAATTTCGGCTTCGTCGCGCACACCGCCCAGGCTCACGCGCACGAACTCGCGCCCAAGCGCTTTGGCGATGCTGCGACCGAGCGAGGTTTTGCCCACGCCGGGCGGCCCCACAAAGCACAGAATCGGCGTGCGCATTTTGTCTGCCGCCAGTTTGCGCACCGCGATATGCTCCAGGATGCGGTCTTTGATTTTCGGCAGCCCATAATGATTCTCGTCCAGGACCTCCTGGGCACGCTTCATATCCAGGATGTCTTCGCTTTTCTTTGACCAGGGCAGCGCGACAAGCCAGTCGATGTAGGTGCGAATGATGCCCACTTCTGGGGCCATCGGCGGCATAATGGACAGGCGCGCCAGTTCTTTCATCGCTTTATCGTTGATTTCAGCAGGCAGCGCGGCGGCGGCGATCTGCGCGCGCAGCTCGTTAATCTCCTGCTGGAAGATGTCTTCTTCGCCCAGCTCGGTTTGGATGATGCGCATTTGCTCGCGCAGGTAAATTTCGCGCTGCGTGCGGTTCATTTCCTGCTGCACCTGCCCGTTGATTTCGTCGCGTAGTTCGAGCATGTTGACTTCACGATTGAGCAGGACGGCGACCTCGCGCAGGCGGGTGCTGGTGTTGGTTTCCTCAAGGATGCGCTGGCGCTCTGCTGGCGACAGCGTGAGCGTGGACGTGACGAAATCCGCAAGCCAGCCGGGTTCGTAGATGGTGAGGGCATATTCAACCACGTCTTCCGGGACGTTTTCGCTGAGGTCCGTGGCCTGCTGGAACAGCTCCAGTACGGTTTGCACCAGGGCTTCGGTTTCGTCGTTGTGTTCTTCGACCTCGCGCAGGATGCGGGCGCGCGCCACGAGGTACGGCTCGGTGCGCACGATTTCGACGATTTCCACGCGCCGCCGCCCCTGGGCCAGCACCGTTTTCTGATGATCTGGAAACGGCAGCATGTGACCGAGCGCGAGTTCGGTACCAAGCATAAAGATATCCTCTGCGCCCAAATCGCCAGACTTAGCCGGGTCGAGCTGGGCGACGCCGATCACCGTCTGGTGCTGGCTGAGGGCATGACGCACAGCGCTGAGGGGGCGACCTTCTGCGACAGTGACGGGGGTGATGATGCTGGGAAAGACCACCGCGCCCACCAGCGGCACCACCGGGAGTTCAATGAGTCCCTGGGGGTTCGGCGCTGCGTTCTCGATGGTATCAAATTCGTTAGCAATAAATGAGTCGGTCAAGATCGGTATTTCCTATAGCTGGGGATGCAAAGTGTAGTGGTAAGTGTACCTTATTTTTTCCCGCCCTGTAAAGACGACGAACGGATGTGCCACGCCAGTTGAGGCGCAAACGCGAATAAAGCGCGGTGGACGCGGGCTGCCAGCGCACGCACTGCTGCCTCTGCGCTGGCGGCAGCTTATTGTGGGCGGGCGCGCGCTATGGCCACTTTGCCAGACTGGCCATTTACCAGCGCCAGGCGCATATCCCCGTCCTTTTCGAGCAGCGTGGCAGACCAAACCGGCATAAGCACAAGCCGAAACGCCAGGCCGCCGCCCATCTCGGCGAAGGCTTCGATGGAGGCTGTATCGAAGTCGATGTCATAGAGTTCGGCGCTGTGGTCGGCGAGCAGTTCCGGGCGATAGCCAGCGGTAAGGCTCAGATCCCAGGGGGCGAGTTTGGCGGTGAGCAGCCGTGACGGCGATCTGACGGCGGCCACGAGATAGGTTTGGGGGTGGGTCCACGGGTCGGCGGTG
>CAZQIJ010000262.1:0-6784 GCA_964592955.1 uncultured Anaerolineaceae bacterium | reverse complement strand
CCATACACGCGGGTGGTTTCGCAGGTTTCCACGATCACATCCAGTGGATCGATCCCATGGAATTCGATGAACTGGCGTGCTGCCAGGCTTACTTCGGCAAAGCTGCGATCTGACCGCATTTGTCCTGCTGCTGCAATTGCTGCCGCATCTACAGCACGGCTGAGGGTGCTGTAGCGGACAAACATTAAGGACAGGTCGGTCACAAGGCCTACAAGCGCCACCAGCGCAATAAAGCCGAGCGCGAGAATGATAATGGTTTGCCCGGTTTGTGCGCTGTGATGCAGGCGGCTCTTGAACTGCTGCATATGGCTATCCCCTCTTTACTCTTAACCTCATTGCGTTAAGAACGTACATATCACACGATTACGGCGTAGCTTCAAAATCCACCGGGAAGAGCAGCGCCGGTTCTGCAGCGGGTGACGGGAACGCGGCCCAAACGTGTATCACATTGCGCGGGTCGTTATCGTCACCGTTCCCCAAGACACCCAGAAATGCAGAAAAGACCGGCAGATCGTCCCCAAAGAACAGGTTGTGCTCCCAGAAAATCTCAACCAGTACCATTCCTGAACTCTCCAGGTGGCTGAGCCGACGCTGGTGGTACTCTGCATCTTCTCCTGGCAGGCCCGGATTAGAATCCTGGATGAAGCGCGGCAGGTTCATCAGTTCCTGCACGTCTTCGGTGGTGAATTCAGAGCCGAAGCACGGGATGGTGGCACCCCCGCCCACGTTCGTGATGCGATGCTGGCCGGTCCACACGAAACCACGCTGGTATTCAATGCGGTTGTCCATGTATGGAATGAACGTGTCGTTCTCTTCGTCCCAGATCCCCATCTCATAGTTGAGGTCAAGCGGCGCGCCATCTACTGTAATCGTGTCTTCGTCAAATGCATTGTTTTCGATCCAGTCGAACGGGTCACGTTCCGGGGCTTCGCCGCTGTTGGCACATTCATTCGCGTTGGTTGGCCAGCGCCCTGCCACCACTACCTGGTGTCCCTCTGCATAACCGGCTGGCGTGGTATGGTCGTAAACCGAAGGATCATCCCCCAAATTGACTTTCTGGATGGAGAATGCGGAAATTGCGATGTCGTCTTTGTTGTTATCCCACAAAACCTGCAGCGGATCAAGCGTATCCAGAATGGTACACGCGATCAGATTGTAGAACCCGTAGTTTTCCGGTGCGATGTTCTCGCAGCGGTTGGTGGTAGGGTTGGTGGGGCGCAGAGTTACCGGATCCAGGTCGCGATACGCGATCCCATCTTCGGTGATAAATTGCCCAACCCCCGGAATGTTGGCCAGCGTTGCTGCGTTGTTCCATGCCAGCGGACCGTTTTCTTCCACAAGAAAAGGACCGCGCCTGGCACCCACTTTTGCAGCCTCAAGCAAGTTCAGGTAATTCTGAGCGAACCAACCGATCTCGACCATCGAGACCAGCATGGTCAGGAGCAGTGGAATCATAAGCGCGGTCTCGACGAGGCTTTGACCGTGACTTTTCTTCCCATATACTGTAGGCGTACCATCTAGTATCTCAAGGATTTTTCTAATCAGATTATGCATAGGCATGGATCCTCTGATCGGTGCGTCTTCTTTAGCCAGTATTCCGATCATACCATATCGTGGAATTCAAGCGTGTTTGGAAATGATAGAAATTTGTTCAGGGTTGCGCGAAAAGTCAATTCGCCTGGCAGGGTGCGGTGGAATAGAATTGAGTAAAACGAACGTGTGGCGGAAGCATGACAGAATCGCTCATTATCGGCAATCGTTATAAATTACTCCGTGCCCTGGATTCCGGTGGCATGGCGACCGTGTACATGGGGCATGATTTGCAGACCGGGGCAACCGTCGCGATTAAAGCGCTGCGACCAGACGTAATCCACGCTGCCCCAGAAATCGTTGACCGCTTCATTCGTGAAGGTGAAGCGCTGCGCATGCTGGATCACCCCAACATTGTGAAGGTTCTGGATACACTCGAAGATGCAGGCACGCACTATGTGGTTATGGAGTATGTGAAGGGTGGCAGCCTGGCAGGGCTGTTGGAACGGGAGGGCCGCCTGCCTCTGCCGCGTGTGCTGAATATTGCCCTGGATATCTCAGACGCGCTTATTCGCGCTCACAAGCTGAAGATCATCCATCGGGACATCAAACCGGCCAATGTGCTGATTGCGGACGACGGCACGCCACGGCTTTCGGATTTTGGCGTGGCGCAGTTTGGGGATGGCACACGCTTCACACAGCCGGGGGCGCTGATCGGCACGATGGCCTACCTCAGCCCTGAAGTGTGTATGGGCGAAGATCTGGACGCGCGCACGGATATCTGGTCGTTTGGGGTGATGCTCTACGAGATGCTGGCCGGGTTTCGCCCCTTTGGGGAAGGCGAAAACAGCAGCACAATGCCGGTTGTTCTGGTGGCCATTATGCAGCAGGCTGTCACCCCACTGCATGCACTGCGTGACGACCTCCCCCCTGGGCTGTCTGACCTTGTTGACCTGATGCTGCAAAAAGACCGCGATCAGCGCATCGACAGCTTTCGACTGGTTGGGGCTGCTTTGGAAGCCATTATTGCAGGCAAACACCCGTTTGAGGCCAGGGAGACAGAAGCCGAGGTCAGCAGTTCTGCAGAGTCCCTGGATTTTTCGCAGCCTGCAGAACCGCCGGTGCGGGTCGCTGCCATGCCGCCTGAGCCTGGCGAAAATCACCCGGCTGCTGCTCAGCGCGCGCTTCTGCCAGCGGCGCGCATGCGGCAGGAAACGCCAGCCCTGCCCCGCCGGGAACGCCGCAGCTTACTGGGTGCTGGCGCGCTGATTGTGATTGTGGCTGTCTTCGCGGTGGTGCTGTGGTATGGCGGTCAGAGTCAGGCGGCTGTGGCTGTGGCACCTGTGCAGCAGGGACAGTATCTTGTGCTGATTGCGCAGCTTGAATTGATTAACGGCGCGCAGGAAGATCCTTCGCGCTTTTTCGTCTCTGACCTTGCGCAGATCTTCGAACAGGAACTGCCCTACTCGCTTATTCGCGTGCGCAGCTATCCGCGCGTGGTTACCAGCACAGAGCAGGCGGCACAGGCCGCCGCGCTGAACCAGGCTCCGCTCATCATCTGGGGCAATTACGATGGCGTAACGGCTGTTCTGAATTTTCAGCTCGGTTCTGTGGATGCGATGTCTTTTGTGGTGTTAACACGCGCCGCTATGGAAGAAGTGGTTAACCTGCGGCTGACAATGACCGATGTGCGTCGGCAATCCCTGTTTGAACCGGTCATTTCTGCGGTCAATACGATCGCTACGTCCGCGCTCGACCTGTATACAGTCGCCTCGAACCTGTCGTCGCTGGAACTTCTGAGCGGCGACCCCCCCAGCACTATCCAGATCGAAGGCAGTTCGGTCGCAGCACACTGGTATCGCTACGTTGCCGATTTTGTCGATCGTTCTGAAGCCTCGCTCGCTTCTATCAATGCCGCGATTGCGCTCCAGCGCACTAATCCCATGTTGTTTATCGGCAGGGCATTCGTTCTACTGCGGCTGGGAGACACCGAACAGGCTATTGTCGATGTGCGAACTGCACGCGCCCTGTCAAACGATGTGGGTGTGGTAGGCAGTTTCCTGATCGCACAGGCGATGCTGGTGATTGAGAATGACCCTGTGCGCGCCTACACGTGGTACGATGAAGCGTATACCCTGATGCCGCAAATCACGGCGACACGCGGTTTGCGAGGTGCGGCTGCTTACCTGAGCGGAAGGTATGACGAGGCACTCGAAGACTTATTGTTACTCCGTAACGAGGCGGGATGGGCCAGCTCCGCCTACCCATTCCTGGCAGGGTTGGCGCTGCGCGAAGGCGATCTGGCTGAAGCACAGCGCCTGCTTATTGAAGCGCGCACCATTTCGCCGGATGTCTACTATGGCGAGCGCATCGTCAGCGCGTCATTTAACGTCAACCGTGCGACAAGCCCGGCACTGGCCGCAATGGGGGCTTTCTCCAGCCTGGCACTGCTGCAATGGCAGGATGTCATCGACAATGCGCAGCTCGCCATCAACAATCCGCAGACCCATTTTGCGGTTAACGATGTTTATGTGCTTCAGGGCCTGGCCCAGTGTAACCTTGGCGATTTCGCCGCTGCCGAGGCCAGTTATTCACAGCTTATTGCGCTGGAACCCGCGTATCTCATGGCGCATGTGCTGCGGCTCGAAGTGCGTCTTCGTCAGGGCAACCTGGTGGGTGCCCAGGAAGATGTCGCTGCCCTGCTGCAAAGCGATCAGGCCAGCCGTTTCACACCCCTGGTAGAACCCTTCATGAACGGTGATCTGCGCTGCGAGAACTTCTTTGATAATGATCTTTCCCAATATATAGAGGAAATTCCATGACGCAGATTCGGCTGATCGGCAACCGTTACGAAATCACCAGTCTGATCGGTCACGGTGGCATTGCGACCGTTTACAAGGGCCGTAACCTTCAGACCGGCGAAATCGTGGCGGTCAAAGTCCTGAAATCCGAAGTGACAGATACATCGCCGGAAATGGTGGAACGCTTTGTGCGCGAAGGCGAAGCGCTGCGACGGCTGAACCATCCCAACATCGTCAAAGTGCTGGATACGTTCGAGGACGATGACCAGCACTACGTGATTATGGAATATGTGAGCGGCGGAGATCTGCGTATGCTGATGGAGCGCGAAGGGCTGCTGCCGGTCGCGCGCGTTATGGAAATTGCGTTGGATTTATCCGATGCGCTGATTCGTGCGCACCGCCTCAAAATCGTTCACCGCGACATCAAGCCTGCCAATGTGCTGATGCTGGATGACAGCACGCCGCGTCTTTCGGATTTCGGTGTGGCTCACTTTGAGGACTCTGCACGGATGACGCAAACCGGGCAGATGATTGGCACACTGGCCTACCTCAGCCCGGAAGGCATCTCTGGGCGCGAACTTGATGTTCGGGCAGATATCTGGTCATTTGGTGTTATGCTTTATGAAATGCTGGCAGGCAAACGCCCGTTCGATGACTCGATGGGTTCTGCCGCGCTGATTATGAGCATTCTCACCGGGCCTATTCAGCCGCTCATCGAAGTTCGCCCGGATCTCCCGCCCGCGCTTGCCAACCTCGTCATGCAGATGCTCCTGCGCGATCGTGAAGACCGCGTCCACAGCTTCAGGGTGGTTGGGGCACAGCTCGAGGCCATCATTGCGGGCAAAGAACCGCCACCGATCATGAAAGACGACAGTGGTTCGACCCCTGCCCGCACGGGGACCACGTCCCCCGACATCTCTACCCTGCCGACGTTCGCTGAGGCCAAGGCTGGCCCGCGAGCGCTTAACCCGCTGCTGATTATTCCGGTGCTGCTGGTTGCTGCTGCGCTGATCATCATTGTCTTCCTGGTTACCTCAGATCGTGCCTCGTCCCCGCTGGTGGTGGCACCTGTGAGTGCGGGTGAGCTGTTGGTGCTGGTCGCCGATCTCGAACTGGTCAATGGGGCGACAGAGAACCCGACACGGTTCATCGTGGATGATCTGCAGCAGAAGTTTGAACGCGAGCTTCAGTATTCCATTATGCGCCCGCGCGCCTACCCCAGGGTTGTGACCAGCGTTGAACAGGCGGCGGCAGCAGCAGATGCCAACGATGCGCCGTTGATCATCTGGGGCAATTACGATGGTGAGGTGGCAGAGTTAAACTTCCAACTGGGATCGCTGGATGCCCTGCCCCGGTCCGCGTTTCCGCGCCAGCAGATCGAAAATACAGTGAATATTCGCATCCGGTTTACCGACGTGCGCAGGCAGTCCCTGTTTGCGGCGGTCATTGCGGCGGCCAATGCCATTGTTACAACTGCTGAAGACTCGTTCGGCGTGGGCACCAACCTTGCCTCACTCTCACTCATTGGCGCGCAAAGCCCGGAAATCGAGGGGAATACGCTGGCCGCCCGCTGGTACCGTTTCGTTGTGTACTTCGTTGAGGACACGCCCCGCTCTTTTGAAGAAATCAATGCTGCGATCAGCCTGGATCGCACCAACCCACTCCTGTTTTTGGGGCGCTCGTTTGCCTTGCAGCGTTTGGGACGCCTGGACGAAGCCGATGTGGATTTACGAACCGTTCAGGAACTGGGCGGGACAGAATCGTTGATATCTCGCATTTCGCTCGGCCAGTCCCTCGTCATGCTGCGGAATCAGCCGACAGAGGCTCTTCTGATTTATGACGCGCTGATCCGCTTGCGCCCCGATGACTGGAGTATCCGTTACTTTCGTGGGGCGGCCAACTATATGGTCGGCAATTATGATATTGCGCGCGAAGATCTGGAATGGACACTGCGCTTTGAAGACCGGCGGAGTTTTGTATACCCAACCCTTGCCGCTCTTGCCATGCGCGAGGGCCGGCTGCTGGACGTGCAGCAACTGCTGGAAGCTTCGCGCACGACGTACCCCGATACGGCTTACGCCCAGCGGATTGGAATGGCCGCCTATAGTGTCACCAAGGAACAATCGCCCATGATCGCGGCCATGGCGGCTTATGGGGATTTTAACCTGCTGCAGTGGGAAGAAGCCCTTGATAACCTGCAGTTCGTGCTTGATAACCCCTACTATGCCTTGAATGACTTCTACATCCTGGAAGGAATCGCCCACTGCAACCTGGAAAATTATGTGGCTTCAGAAGCCAGCTATACCGCACTGCTGGAACGTGAACCGGATTATTACCTGGCGTACATGATGCGGGCAGAAGTGCGTTTGCGGCAGAATAACCTGGTTGGCGCGCTGGACGATGTGCGCATGGTGCTTCAAAGTGAGCAGGGTGATATCTACAGTGGATTCCTG